>JAERSX010000832.1 GCA_016845285.1 Deltaproteobacteria bacterium
ATACATGGGGTGCGCTCGGAGGCGAGCGATCAGATCGCGCCGGCCCACGATGATGCCTGCCTGCGGACCACCCAGCAGCTTGTCGCCCGAGAAACAGACCAGGTCCACCCCTGTGGCGACCACCGCATCGACAGCGTCTTCAGCGGCCGAAGGCAGGGTACCGGGGGGCGCACCGAGCAAGCCCGAGCCGAGGTCCTCGACCACCACGAGCTCCCGCTCACGGCCCAGAGCCACGAGCCCAGCACGATCCGGACGCTCGACGAAGCCGACCTGCCGGAAATTCGACGGATGCACACGGAGCAGGACGGCGGTGTCGGGCCCCGCAGCAGCTGCGAAGTCGGCCACCCGGGTTCGGTTGGTGGTGCCCACCTCGACCAGTCGGGCTCCTCCAGCGCTGATGACATCAGGCACGCGGAAGGAGCCTCCGATCTCCACGAGCTCCCCGCGGCTCACCACCACGTCACGCCCCTTGGCGAGGCCCGTGAGGCACAGCAGGATGGCGGCAGCGTTGTTGTTGACCACCACAGCGTCTTCGGCCCCGGTGAGCTCACACAGCGCCCGCCGTACACCCGCGAGTCGACCACCCCGCTTGCCCGTGTCGAGCCGCATCTCGAGGGACGAGTAGCCACCAGCCTGCTCCGCGACGACACGTGCGACCTCGGGGTGCAAGGGCGCCCGCCCGAGGTTCGTGTGGACCACGATTCCGGTGGCGTTGATGACGGCGCGCTGGTCGAGCTGCCGGAAGGCGGACACGACCGCACTCACCCGCAGCGAGAGGCCGTCCGTTGCGGGTTCTCCTCGGCGAATTCCGGCCCGTGCCTCGTCCAGCACCTCACGGGCCGCCCGAACCGCCACAGCGTGGGGCACGTCGACCAGCTCCGGAGCCGCGATCAGAGCACTGACACTCGGTAGGGCGGCGAAGGGCGAGGACATCGCCACAGCATAGCGCCACCTGTCGTGGAGAGTCGGTTCGGCGGGCGCGGGCTCGCCTCGGCTGGCTACACTCTCGGCGTGAATGCGCTGATCTACCTACTCGCGGCCGTCTTCTGCGGCGGCTTTGCCGTGCGGGTCTGGACGGGCGACCGACTCGAGCCGGTGCGGCGGGCATTCACCGTGCTCGGCGCCGTCACAGCCCTCAGCTTCCTTGGCTTCGCGCTCTACCTGCTCCCCCATCTCGGGTTCTTCCGGTACCTGCACACCACCGCGGGCGCCTTCATGCCGGTGGCCACCCTCTGGTTCTTCGAGCGACTCTTCGGCGAAGACAACACGGTCCCCTCCCCTGCCGTGCGGCGCCTCGCCTGGCTCACGCCGCTGGCGGTGGTCCTCTTCTTGATCACGGACATCGCGTTGTTCCGGCACGTGCCGCGCGCGAGCCCCAGCGAGGTGATCCTCGGGCTCTACGTGCTCGGCGGCTTCGGCCTCGTCCTACACCGACTGTGGGTGGAGCACGAGCGCAGCTCGCAGCGCGTGGATCGGGCACGACTCCGCTACCTGCTCTTTCTCCTGAGCGCGGCGGTCCTGTCGACTGCCCTGGAGCAGCTGACCCGGGGCGTGGGGCCAGTGCCCGAGCTGTCCGCCCTCAGTGGGGTCCATCGCACCATCACCCTTCAGGGCGCCATCCCTCCCCTTGGCGCCGTGCTGGGCACGCTCTTCGTCTACTTTCTCTACCAGGTGGTGCAGCTGTTCCGGCTGCTCGATCTCCACGAGATCTTCGCCCGACTCTTCACCCTGGCCGCAGCGTCACTCGCGCTGGTAGCCATCGACGGCATCGCGGTCATCTGGGCCGGCTTCGGCTCCCAACCTCTGCACGGAGTCTTCCAGGTCTTCCTCGCCACGATCCTCTTCCTCGGCTTCTACGAGCCCTTGAAGGGACGCATCGAAGCCGCAGCCGGCGAGTGGTTCAACCGGCGCGGCCACCGCATGGAGCTCATCCTCGACGACATCGACCACGCCATGGCCAAGGTCATCAGCATCGACGGCCTCGAGCGCGAGCTCCTCGGTCGCCTCCAGGGCTCTGGGCGCGCACCACTGGTCACGCTGTATCTATGGGATCAGGGTCGGGGGACCTTCCGCCTCAGCCTGCGGCGCGGGCCCAGCGAGCGTCCGGTGATGCAGGCCATCAGCCCTCAGCCCTTTCTGGAAGGCTTCGTGTCGGGCCAGCGCTTCTACGCCCGGGCCGACCTCGACCGCCGCGCGAGACGGAGCGGACAAGACGCCGAGGCCGCTGCGGCACGCCTTCGCAGCCTCGACGCCATGAACGCCGATCTCTGTCTGCCCGTCCGCTCGGGAGACCTCGTGCTGGGCTGGCTCAACCTCAAACACGAGAGTTGGTCGGACGGATTCTCCAGCGACGAGGTGAGGCGCCTCATCGTCACGGTCGACCACGCCGCCATCCTGCTGGAGAACCTCCAGAGCTTCGAGCGTCTGAAGGAGCAATCGCGCCTGGCGGCTCTCGGCACCATGTCCGCTGGCCTGGCTCACGAGATCCGCAACCCACTGGCGGGCATCAAGGGGGCAGCGCAGTTCCTCCAGGGCGGGGCCACCGCTGACGAGATGACCCAATTCCTGGAGATCATCGTCAGCGAGGTCAACCGCATGGATGGCGTCGTGGGCCAGTTCCTTGCCTATGCCCGTCCCTTCGAGATCCACCCTGGTCCGGCCACGCTGCCCGAGCTGGTCCACAAGGTGGTCGAGCTGGTGCGAGCCGTGGGACTTCCGGACGCCGTGCACATCGATGTGGACGAAGAAGACGACCTCCCGGTGGTACAGCTCGACGAGGACCGCATCCACCAGGTCCTGCTCAACCTGTTGCGCAATGCCCTCCAGGCCGTCCAAGACGAAGGACACATTCGCGTACGGACCCGGCGAGGGCGACTCAGGAGTGGCGCCATGCGGGGCCAGGAGGCTGTGGTGATCGAGGTGAGCGACGACGGTCCCGGCATCGACCCGGACGTCCAAGCCCAGCTCTTCATCCCCTTCTTCACCACCAAGTCTGACGGAACCGGCCTCGGCCTGGCCATCAGTCGCCGTCTCGTGGAAGCCCACGGCGGGGAGATCACGCTCCACTCGCGACCGCAGCGTGGCGCCACCTTCGTGGTGCGCCTACCGGTGCAAGAGGCCCCTGCGCTGCTCCAGCCGGCCGCCGCACGCTGAGACGCCCTCGCGGAAACCCGACCGACTCACTCGGGCCGAAGGGCACCCAGCACACCCGGCATGCGATCGGGGGCATCCACCGACACGAACCGCATGACGTAGAGCAGGTAGCCCTCTCCGCGTACGAGCTCATCGACCACTGCCTCGGCATGCACGTTGCCGCCGCCGGGATGACCGAGAGAGATGCCCACCGTGCCCCCCTGCACGAACACGAGGCGAAAGTCCTCGGGTACCGTGAAGGAGAGTCCGCGGATGGTCAGCTCCACCAGCCGGATGGGCGCTTCGAGAAGCGAGACCGGCGGCCCACTGGGAGGGACCAGCTCGAGGCAGCGCCCGCCGCCGGGTCCGCTCTCTCCCGCAGCGGAGGTGAGACTGAAACCCTCGATGAAGCCAAGGAGGAGGCCGTGCTGACTGCGGTCAGGCACCGGCACACCAGCGCGCAGCACGCTGGCACCGAAGGTGTACACAGCATCGTCGATACGAAGCCACACACGCACGTCTTCACCACCGACCAGGCGCGTGCCCGGGCAGTGCAAGACCACACCGGACTTCTCGACGCGGACGACCCGCGCGCTCAGCCAGCGTCCTCCACGAGGAAGCAGCTCACAGCTCACCCGCTGCTCGGCGGCCTGCTGGAGGAGGCGGCGTGGATCGAGGCTCACGATGTCTCCCGGTCGCGCCCCCCTTTAGCGGAGTCGCCGTGCTAGAGCGAGACCCATGGAGTCTTCGCCCTTGCGCCTGACCCCCTTCTTGCTCGCCGGGGTCGCCGCGGCCCCGCTGATGGGGTGGTCCGGGCTGCTCGCTGGCGCGGCATGGCGGCACGGTGGCGGCGCCCAGTGGTTGCTCTGGGCGGTGCTCCTGGTCGTGCTCGCCCTGCCCCTGGTGGCCTCGGAGCTGGCCGAAGACACCGAGGTCCCTTCAGGCGTCTGGCAGAGCCGAACGCGGCTGCTGATCGAAGCAAACAGCATCGCGCTGGCCGTGTTCCTCGCGGCGCTCGGGGGGCGCCTCGCAGCGGGTCTGCTGGGCCTGCACGGAGGGTGGGCCACCCTGCTCATGGCTGCGCTGTGGGCGCTCTTGGTTTTGGCCAGCCCCCGCGCGATGATCCTGGGGCTCTGCGCCAGCATCGGTGGTCTCGGACTGGCCTCCGGCCTGGGCGCGGAGCTCTCCGGCCTCGTCCAGCCCGGCGCCCTCGACGGCCTGGCCTTGCTGGCCGAACCCCGGCTCGGACCCTGGGCCCACGCCACCGCCTGGCATGTGGCCACGGTCGCCGCGCTCGGGACCACAGCCGCAGGACTCGGTGTCCTCGGCCATCTTCAGCGCCCTCTCGCACGGCGCCCGAGCCCTGCCTCCCTCGCGCCGTGTCTGGTGGGACTGGGCGGCACGCTCTTGGCGCTGTCCACCCTCGGCTCTGCTGCCTGGCTCACCACCGGATCCGGCCCTCCCGGCGGCGATGCCTGGTCCACCGCTCTCCACGAGCTGCCTCGTCTGGCTTCCCCCACCGCCCTCGGCGCAGCCATCGCGGCCAGCGCCCTCACCACCGTGGCGCTCGTGCTCAGGGGGGTCAGACAACGCCTCCGGCGTGACCTCTCAGGGCCTGCCTGGGCCACAGTTCTGGTCCTCGGAGGCCTCGTGGCCATGGGGATCCTCAGCCCCGGAATCCCCCTCGAGGATGCACTCCCCGCGCGTGGTGATCGCGGCCTGCTGACCATCTGGCTGGGCATGGGCTGGACCCTCGGTGTGGGTCTTCCCGTGGTGCTGCTTGCGCGCGTGCTCGTCATGGGACGTCTCGCAGAGGGGCGACGGACCCTCGACACGCGGTTCACCGCACTCGGCATGCCCAGCCGCTTGCGGCCGGCTGCGTCGGTGTGGCTGGCCTGGGGCATGCCCATGCTGCTGGCTGGGACCGCGTTGTTCGGGCTGCTCACATGGCCGCCATCAACCGGGCGCGCTGCCTTGTCGAGCCCCTCCCTCGGGGTCGCGGCCGACGTCCTGAGCACCCTCGTGCCCAGCGCCTGGATGCTCGGCATGGTGGTCTGGTTCACCGCTCGCAGTTGGACCCGGGAGAGCCAGTGATCACCC
>JAERSX010000833.1 GCA_016845285.1 Deltaproteobacteria bacterium
GTTCAGGGGCCACAGTCCCCCACCAGGTCGGGCCCGCCAGCCAGCACGGCCACGCCAGGATCCAGGACCCGGGAGTCGACGACCACCTCGAGGACATCGAAGTCATCGAGGGGGGGTAGGCGACCGCTCGAGCCAGCCTGGATCTCGTCGTAGTGCGACTCCAACCACCCATCGACCTCGGACCGCACGAGCACGGGACCGTGATCTCCGTACTCGGTGTGCTCCTCGAAGGTGGCCCCGCGCTCCTCGGCGAAGGCGATCAGCTCGGCCTCCGGCCAGCCCCACTCCACCGCCACACGAGCAGGTGTGGGATGCAGAAAGGACTCCACCAGCAGCTCGCCCCAGACGTGCACCTCCTTCTCCGCGGCCAGGTCCATGTGGGTGTCGAGGTCGTCACGCCAGGCGTCCAGGGTCTCCTGGTGGGCAGCGATGGTCGCGAGGAACTCCTCCGTGCTGAGCCCCTCGCCCGTGTCTTCCTGGGCGAAGGTGCCCATGATGCGCCCTTCGTGACACCACATGCAGCGCCCCGGGGCACCGGCAGGATGCTCGACCGGCGTCGCGGGTGCCAGCAAGCCGTCCTCGTCGTACACCGCGAACCGCTGCCGGCCATTGGCCATGAGCCCCACCACCTCGCGGGCGACGTGATCGGCCTGACCCACCTGGTAGCGGAGCTCCGGCACTCCGACATCGGACGCAGGCAGGCGGATGACCCGCTCCTCCCCGGTCAGTGCCGACTCGCTCAGCTCGAAGCTCAGGGGCTCTTCGGGTGCGCGGACCGCCTCCCACTCCGCCAGATCGGGACAGGCGCCGGTGATGGCGTAGTAGTGCCAGGGCTCGTAGACCGTGCGGGCAAGCAAGCGCCCCAGATCCACGCCACCCAGCAGCTCATGTTCGTCGCTCGCGGCCACCGGCGCGACGGCCTCCCACATGGCCGCCTCGGCAGCGGGCTCCAGCCCGAGGGCTTCGAGGTCGAGGGTGAGCCAGACCTCTCCCACGTCGGCGTCCACCACCTCGATGGGGTCCTCCGAGGCTGGCAGAGCAGCTCCGAGGCTCCCGAGAGCCCAATACGTGCCGGCGAGGGCCTGTTCGAGCCCCATGTCGGGGTGGCTCTCGATCCACCGCAGGCGCAACAGCTCGGGGACCTCCACCTCGGCCGTGTCATCGACCGGCGCTGGAGGAACATCCGTCCCCGAACAGGACAGACCCAGAGCAGCCACGGAGATCCATGCGTTAGACCGCCGCATGCGCATCCTCTTCGTGGACGATGAACCCGAGCAGGCCGAGCACCACTGCCGCCTGATAGCCGAGATCCTCGACACGAAGGTCGACGTGGTGACCTCGGTGGACCAAGCCGTCAGCGCCGTCCTCGATGACCCCTACGACCTCGTGATCACCGACATCTTCATCCCCATGGGGCGTCGTGCCCGCGACGTGCTGGGGCCCCGCGCCAGGCGCTACGAGGAGACCCTGCAGCACCTGGGCGGGCTGGTGCTGCTCGATGAGCTCGATCGCCTGGACCCGGCGCCGGCCATCATCGCGTACACGGCCTGCACCGACTTCGAGCTCCTCGAGGTGCTCGGCGAGCGGGTGTCGAGCAAGGTGCCCAAGCCGGCTCCCAGCGAGGTGATGCTGCGCGCCGTCCTCGAGGCCCTGGGCTTGCCCGTCCCGCGCTGATGGGCGCGCCATGACGAGACTCAGGGGTCTTCCTCGGGCTCCCCGTCCGGGTCCCCCTGGTCCATGTCCTGCGGATCGAGGGCGGCCACCACCTCCAGCTCGGCGCTGAGCACGTTGCCGTGGTCGTCGTCCAGCTCCATGCGCATGAGCAGCGGCTCGTAGGCCAGGATCTCGTAGGGCAGGACGTCGTGTTCCTCGGTGATCTCGAGGATGGAGATGAAGCCGGTGAGATCGGGCTGGGTTCCGCCACAGCCGTCTTCGGTGGGCACCAGGGCGAAGCGGTACGACTGGTCGACGATGCTGACCCCGAAATTGATGGCCTCCACCTGGTAGTTCAGGCGAACCACCTGCTCGGTCTGCCAAGCGCGGATGGCGCCAGTGATGTGCCAGCCCTCCTGGATGCCGTGGACCATGACCACCGGCGCCCCCTCTTCGAGGAGCTCGAATTCCTCTTCGCCTTCGCCGATCTCCAACGCCGGCTCGATGCCTGCGCAGGGACCGGTGTCGACGGGGGCAGCGCTGTCGCCGCTACCCGGGCCCGGGGTACCGGTGCAGCCGGCAGCCAGCATCGACAGCAATGACCAGCGGAACGCGCGCATAGGCAGACCATAGCGTCTGCCGCCGCCACCCTCACCTTCCTCAGAAGGGCAGCATCCCGGGCGGGATGGGCAAGCCACCAGTGACCGCCTGCATCATCTCGGCGATCCGCTCCTTGGCCACGCGAACCGCGTCGTTCTGGGCCGCGACGACGAGATCCTCGAGCATCTCGCGATCGTCCATGGCGCCCTCGGCGATGTCGACGCCGCGCACCTCGAACTCTCCGCTGATGCGCACCTTGACCAGCCCACTGGCGGCCTGGCCTTCGACCTCGAGGGCCGCGATGTCGGCCTTGGCCTGCTCCATGCGCTGCTGCAGGCCGCCCAGGAGGCCACCGATGTTGCCGAGATCAAAGGGGTTGCTCATGTTCTCTGCCTCACACGCTCAGGACTCGTCCAGCCAGGACTGAAGAAATTCGAAGCGGCCCTTCCACTCGTCGTCGAGCCAGGTGCGGAACTCCTCGTCTTCGTCGAAGACGACACCTCGGTGGACCAGCGAGAGCCGGGTCTCGTCTCCGTCGCGCGCCACCTTGAAGGTCACGCGAGTGCTCTTCGTGGGGAAGCTGCCGATGGAGTCCCAGGCGATCTCGAGATGAGAGGTGGGCCGCCAGGTGTGGATGATGCCGCGCTCTTCGAACG
>JAERSX010000834.1 GCA_016845285.1 Deltaproteobacteria bacterium
CTGGGAGCGGAGCCCATTCGCCTCCGACGCACCTCTGCGGAGAGCGCGTGGCTCGTGGGTTCGATGCTGCAGGACGTCGTGCGAAGCGGCACGGGCGCCAAGGCCAGTGTGTACGGTGCGACGGGGCACCTGGGCGGCAAGACCGGCACCACGGACGGAGCGCGGGATGCGTGGTTCGTGGGCTACTCGGCCGAATACGCCGTCGCCGTCTGGGTGGGCTTCGACCGCGCGCGGGTGCTCGGCCTCGCCGGTGGGCAGGCCGCGCTGCCGACCTGGGCTCGCCTCATGGCCTGGAGTGGAACGGGCGGCACTTCGTTCACACGACCCGCAGGCCTTCAGTTCGTCGAGGGCTGCGTGGCCTGCGATCCCATGGGCGTGTGCCTGGACGAGGATGGCGAGTGGTTCCGCAGTGGCCAGGTGCCGGAGGTCTGTGGCGACGACGGCATCTTCGGGCTTCAGCCAGGCGACGAGACCCTGTGGGCGGTCCTGCAGGAGCGGATCGAGGCCCGCAAGGCCGAGCGGGCCGTGGGCGCCGAGGAGACTCGAAGGGAGCGTCGGCGGCGACGTCGCGGCGGCTGAGTCAGCTCACTCGCCGATGGCGAGAAGCTCCACATCGAAGACCAGCGTGCCGGCGGGGCGTCCGGGCCGGTTCTGGTACGCGAGGTCGACAGGGATCCAGAAGCGGGTCTTTTCGCCGACGACCATGAGCTGCAGGCCCTCGGTCCAGCCGGCGATGACGCGGTTCAGGGGGAACTGCGCGGGGGTGCCCCGGTTGATGCTGCTGTCGAACATCTCACCGTCGGTGGTCCAGCCCGTGTAGTGCACCGTGACCTTGCTGGTCTCGGCAGGGTGGGCGTCACCGGTGCCGGCGGTCAGCACCTTGTAGGCAAGTCCGCTCTCGGTCTTGCTGGCATCGTCGGGAGGTGCGGCCACGTCCTCGGGAGCGGGGATGGGCTTGGGCGGCTCCTTGATCTCCAGGAGCTCGACGTCGAAGACAAGCATGCCTTCGGGACGGCCAGGCTTGCCCTGGTAGGCGAGCTCGACGGGGATCCAGAAGCGGGTCTTTTCGCCGACGACCATGAGCTGCAGGCCCTCGGTCCAGCCGGCGATGACGCGATTCAGGGGGAACTGTGCCGGCTTGCCCCGTGTGACGCTGCTGTCGAACATCTCACCGTCGGTGGTCCAGCCCGAGTAGTGGACCGTGACCTTGGCAGCCTCGGTAGGCTTGTCGGTGCCGGTGCCGGCCTCGAGCACCTTGTAGGCAAGTCCGCTGGCAGTGGTCTGGGCATCGGCAGGTGGCGCGGCCACGTCTGCTGGAGCCTCGACGGAGCTGGGTGGAGCGGCGGCTTCTGCGGCGCCAGCGTCTGGTGTCTCCGCCTTGTCTTCGGTGGCCTCGGCCTCGGTGGTCTCCGCTGGAGCGTCCTCCACCTCGTTGCAGGCGGCGAAGGCCAGGGGCATGGCGAGCACAAAGGGGAGGGCGAGAGCGGAGATACGATTTGACATGGCGCCGGGCTAACCGCTGACCGGTTTCCCGGCGAGCGAGCCTGCCGCGCTGGGCACGGGCTCGAAGACGTAGCGGTGGAAGAGGTGCCAGGGGTCGGTGAAGCCGTGCTCCCGTACCCGCATGCCGGCTGCTTCCAGCAGCTGGAGCCAGCGCCCGACGTCCAGCTCGTAGATGTCGCGCTCAGAGGCGGGGACATCGGCGTAGCGGAGCTGATCGAAACACCACGCGTGCACGATGGCCAGCCACCGGGCGCGCAGCTCCTCGTCGGCGTCTTCGCGGGTACGGATGTCTGCCAAGACGGCGCGTGCACAGCGCCACACGTAGGAGTCGAAGAGGTTGTTGCGCAGGGCGATGGAGCCTGGCTCCAGCGACAGATCGCAGTGGATGTCTGCCTCGTTGAGCAGGCCCAGACCGCCGGTGGGCGAGAGCCACCTGGCGAAGCGGCTGAGGACCTCGAGCTTGCCGGGTCCCTCCAGACCATGCCGCCGTCGCTGGGCTGAATCCCAGCCGGCTACGTGGTGGAGGCACAGAGAGCACACGAGTGCGTCCACCGGCCCGGGGTCGAGGTCGCCCAGGCTCTCCACTGGGGCCTGGACATGGCGCAGGCGTACCCCGGGCGGCAGGTGACGGGAGACGAGCTCGCCGACCTCGGCCAGGGGGTCGATGAGCACGATGGTGCCGGTCTGATCGGCGTCGAACAGCCCCTCCCAGAGGTGCCCGTTCCCGCCACCGATCTCGACCACGACGAAGTCGGGGCGGCCCTGGAGATGGGCGCGGAGTGTCGTGCGGTTCGCGTCGTAGATTGCGGTGGCCAGGCTGGTGCGGCTCCAGGCGTCGTAGAGGGAACCCGCACCGAAAGTGGTGTTCCACTCCTCGCGCTGGGGGGGCGCCGGAAATGCTGCCTGGAGTGCGTCGAGGGCAGCGGGTTGCTCGGAGCGTGTCAGCCCGCCCACCTCGGTCAGCGCCTGATTCAGAGCTTCGATGTCCACGGTCGCCTCCCGGGGGTGGTTAATCCGCGTCCATGCGCGATGCCCTCGACCTCCGCGACCTTTGTGCCCGCATCGACGGACGGTCCTACCCCGCGTACCGGGATCTGCGCGGACCGTGGGAGCTCAGCCAGGGCATCCGGCTGATGGTCGACCATGTCCAGGGCGATCCCTTCGCCGCTCCGAGCCGGGTTCGTCTCCGCATCCAGACCGACCTGCTCCGCGAGCTCACCGACGACGCTGGTGTTCGTCTGGCCACCGAAGACTGGCTGCTTCGGCGCTTCGGAGACCGCTTGAGCGGGCAACGTCGTGGCAGCGGACGATCCGGGGTGCTGACCGTCTACCGGCCCGGTCCAGAGATCGTGCAACGCAGTGCGCTGGTGCTCCGGTCGGACGGCTGGGTGGAGGTGCGACTACAGGTCGGGCTGCCCGCTCAGGGTCGACGCATCTTGGGACGGCAGGCCGAGGCCCTGCTCCTCGAAGACCTCGTCGCTGCTGGCGCCCGTCTGGTCGAGGTGAAGGCCGACCCCGAGCTCGCGCGCTGGCGGCAGAGCGTGGCCGTGCAGCGGGCCCTCCGTGATCAGCTGCAAGAGTACGGGCTTGTCGCCTTCATCGGAGAGGGCTCGGTCCTGCCGCGGGCCAGCGGTGTCGACCGGGCACCCCTGCCCGATGCCGTGCCCTTCGCTGCCCCAGAGGGCATGCGGTGCACCTTGGACACGCCCACGGGTCCTGTGAGTGGCATGGGCATTCCCCGTGGCATCACCCTGGTGGTCGGGGGGGGCTTTCATGGAAAGTCCACCTTGCTTCGTGCCGTGCAGTGGGGTCATCTCGATCACGTTCCAGGCGACGGACGGGAGCGGGTCGTGGCCCTCCCGAGCACAGCCAAGGTGCGGGCCGAGGATGGCAGGGTGGTCCACGACGTCGACATCTCGGCCTTCTTGGGCGAACTTCCGGGGGGGCGCGGCACCCGTCCCTTGTCGACGGCCGACGCCAGTGGCTCCACCTCGCAGGCGGCGGCCATCATCGAGGCCCTCGAGGCAGGGGCCCGCCTGCTGCTCATGGACGAAGACACCTGTGCCACCAACCTGATGGTGAGGGACGCCACCATGCGGGCCCTCATCCCGCGCGGCCTGGAGCCCATCACACCGCTCGTCGAGCGCATCCGGCAGCTCGCCGACGACGTCGGGTGCAGCGTGCTCCTCGTGGTCGGAGGAGTGGGGGACTACCTGGCGGTGGCCGACACCGTCGTCTGCATGGA
>JAERSX010000835.1 GCA_016845285.1 Deltaproteobacteria bacterium
CACTCAGCCTGGGGCTGTTGGCAGCCCTGCTCTCGGCGGCCCTGGGCAGCGCCCTGTTGGTGCGTCGAGGGCCTCGCTGGCTCCGTGAGGCCGCGACGAGCGAGCTCATGACCATCAGCTTGTTCGGGGCCATGATGTTCCTGCTCGGCGCGGTGGGCCAGCTCCTGACGCTGAGCGTGGCTGCGCTGCTGGGGCCCTTCGCCACCTTGCTCACGGGCCTGCTCGACGACGCCTTTCGCTATGCGCTCTTCGCGACCCTCATCACCTTGCTGCCCCGTCCCGGGACCGCGGCGCTGGCCGTGGTGACCAGCTGGTTGCTCTCGGGCTTTGGTCTCGGCAACTTCAGTCCGGCCGACGTGCTCTTCGTGGGCAGCCGGGTCTTCTGGATGGAGGCAGCGCTCTGGCTCGGGGGCATCACGCGTGGGCGTGCCTGGCTCACCCAGGGCCCCTGGGCGCGCTGGCTGCGCCTCACCCTCGCCTTCGGTGGCGCCAGCGTGTTGGCCAACGCCACTGCGCTGATCCTCCACATGACCCTCTACCGGCTGTTCTACGCCGACTGGTACATCGCGCTGTTGTTGGGTGGACCTGGCTTCCTCTACGTGGCCCTCGCCTGTGCGGTGGCCGTGCCGTTCGCAGACTCGCTGCGTCGGGTGCAGCGATGAGCGTGTTGCGCCTGCGAGATGCCGGCTACCGCTACCCCTCGGCCGACTCGCCTTCCGTGGCGGGAGTGAGCCTCGATGTCGAGGCTGGGGAGCTTGTGCTGCTGACGGGGCCCACCGGCTGCGGCAAGAGCACCCTGCTGCGCCTGGTGGCGGGCCTGCTGCAGCGGCATGGTCAGGGCGAGGTCTTGGGCAGTGTGTCGGTGCTGGGCACGGCGCCTGGGTCCTGGGCGCCTCACGAGCGCGTCCAGAGGCTTGGCTTCGTGAGCCAGGAGCCTGACGATCAGCTGGTGGCTGGCACTGTGGGTGACGAGGTGGCCTTCGGGCTGGAGTCGGCGGGCTGGGCCCGGGAGCGTATGGCCCCGCGGATCGCCGAGATGCTGGAGGGAGTCGGCCTCGAGGTGGCCCTCGACCGTGACACGCGCGCGCTCTCGGGTGGTCAGACCCAGCGCCTGGTGGTCGCTGCGGCTGGTGCGGCTGGCGGGCCGGTGCTGTTGTTGGACGAGCCCCTGGCCCAGCTCGATCCCAGGGGAGCCGAGCGTCTGCTGGCGGGACTCCGCACCCTGGCCGACGGAGGCGTCGCGGTGGTGATGGTGGAGCACCGCCTGGAGCCCTGCCTGCCCTGCTGCGATCGGTTGGTGGTCATGGAGTCGGGGGCCGTGGTGGCAGATCTGCCACCGTCCGAGCTCAGGCCGGGCAGCGCTGGCCTGGCCACCCTTCGACGCCTCGGGCTGTCGGTACCGGGCCTGCTCGACCTCGAGGATCGCCTGGCGGGTCGGGACCACGATGCGCTCCAGCCGCTGGCGAGGACGGAAGCGCATAGACGTTTTGGGCCCGAGATAATCGGAGTCGATGATGTCGAGTGGGCCTGGCCCAAGGCCGCCGAGCCCGCCCTGCGTGGTGTGTCCTTGGCCGTCTCTGCGGGTGAGCGGGTGGCGCTGGTCGGGGCGAACGGGGCTGGGAAGTCCACCCTGCTGGCCGCCCTGGCAGGCCACCTGGACCGTCGCCTCGGTCGCCGCCCCGAGGCGTTGGTCGCCGTGCCGCAAGACCCGGACCTGGCGCTCTTCCAGGACAGGGTGTCGACGGAGCTGGCCTACGGTCCCGAGGAGGCAGGACTCTCCGCCGACGATGTGCAGACACGGGTGACTGCTGCTGCGCATGCCCTGTCTGTCACCGAGCTCATGGACCGTGCACCTCAGGCCCTGAGCCGGGGCCAGCGGCTCCGTGTGGCGGTGGCGGCGGCGCTGGCATGTGCTCCGGAGGTGCTGCTCCTGGACGAACCCACGAGCGGTCAGGACCACGATCAGGTGGCGCACATGATGGAGGCTCTGCGGGAGCAGCTGGCGGAAGGGGCCTTGATCTTCGCCACCCACGATCTGGCTCTGGCCCTGCGCGAGGCGACGAGGGTGGTGGTGGTGGAGAGGGGGCGCGTCTCTGCGGATGGCCCTCCGGATGACGTCCTTCGTGCTTTGCCCCCCGACTCTCCGCTCTTTCTTCCACCGCTCGCCCGTCTGTGCGTATCCCGAGGATGGCCGCTGCTCTCGGCGGCGGCCCTCGCAGGTGGGCAGTGATGGATCCCCGCACCCGCCTGGGCCTGCTGAGCTGTGTGGGCATGCTGGCCATCTGCCTGGATGCCCCGATCTCGCTGGCCCTCCTCGCCGGCTGTTGCGTGTTGCCCTTGGTCTGGCTGCGTGTCTCGGCGGTGTGGTGGCGGCGCGGCCTGGTGGCGGTGCTCACCGTGGTGTGGAGCACCGTGATCTCCCAGGGGCTGTTCTACGCTGAGCAGCCCCGGGTCTCCCTGCTTCAGCTCGGACCCTTACACCTCTACCGGGAGGGCGTGATGCATGGGCTGGCGCAGTCCTTGCGCTTCATCGCCCTCAGCCTGGCCGGGATCGGCCTGACGGTGAGCACGCCGCCCGATCGTCTCTACGCCGCGCTGCTCGCTCTCCGCGTTCCCTTCGGGCTGGCGCTCATGGCAAGCACGGCGCTGCGCTTCCTCCCTGAGCTGGGCGAGCAGATGCAGGTGGTTCGCCGGGCGCGTCGTCATCGGGGTCGTCCGGCGTGGCAGCGGGCACCTTGGCGCTGGTTGGCCCTCGAGGTCACCCTACTGCGGCCGGTGGTGGCGAGAGCCTGGCGGCGGGCCCAGCGTCTCGCCGAGTCACTGGACGCGCGCGGGTTCGACCCCGTCGCGCCGCGTGCTGTCCGTCGGCCTCTGCACATGCGAGCGCGTGACTGGGCGGTGCTCTGGGCTGCCGGTGTCTTGGCGAGCGGGGTCGTCACGGCCCGTCTGCTCTACCTGCTCTACACGAGCGAGACCTGGTACTGGCCGGCCCTGCGCCCGCTGTACGGCTTCACCCGCAATTGGCTCTGACCAGAGGTCTTTGGCCTATCCTCGTGCTCTGCCGAGGTTTGACATGTTCCTGTTGTTCGCGTTTGCCTGCGCCGCCCCGGGTCCGTCGGAAGATCCCCCCTCGCAGACCGAAGACACCGGGCGTGGACCGTGGACGACCCCACCCCCAGCCACCATCCCCGCGCCCGAGCGACTGGTGGGCTTTGCAGATCTACACGGCGATCTGCAGGCGACCATCGACGTGTTGACGCTGGCTGGACTGGTCGACGCCGAGCTCCACTGGGCAGGCGGCGCCACCGTCGCGGTGCAGACCGGCGATCAGCTCGATCGGGGCGACCACGAACAGGCCATCCTCGACCTCTTCGAGCAGCTGTCCTCGGAGGCCTGGGAGGCCGGCGGCGCCTTCTACCCGCTGCTGGGCAACCACGAGACCATGAACGTGGAGCTCGATCTCCGCTACGTCACCGAGGGTGGCTTCGCGGACTTCGCCGACACCCCGTTCGATCCCGACGATCCGGAGCTCCTGGAGTTTCCAGAGGAGCAGCGCGGCCGGGTTGCCGCGTTCCGCCCTGGAGGTCCCTACGCCCTGGTCCTCTCGGGGCACAACCTGAGCATGCAGGTGGGCGACACCGTCTTCGTTCACGGGGGCATCTTGCCGAGCCATGCGCAGATGGGCCTGGAGACCATCAACGCAGAGGTACAAGCCTGGATGCGTGGAGAGCAGGAGGCGCCCGACCGACTCCTCGATGGCGAGGGGCCCGTGTGGACGCGGGTGTACTCCGACGACGACGAGCCTCTGGCTTGCGAAGACCTTGCGGAGGCCCTCGAGACGCTGGGGGCCAGCCGCATGGTCGTGGGACACACGGTGCAGGACGAGGCCAACCCCGCGTGCGACGGCCGCGTCTGGCGAATGGACGTGGGCATGGCGGACTACTACGGCGGTAGCTCGGCGGTGCTGGTCATCGAGGGTGAGGAGATCACGTTGCTCTCGGAGTGAACGTCGCCACAGGGCGGGCCTCACCAGGGCGTCGTGTTCCAGTCCGTGTCCGTATAGTCGGAGCAGGTGGCTGTATCCGCAGAGAGGGCGTCTCGACGTTCTGCGCAGACACGGGCGGTGGCGCCCTCGGCCTCGGTGTCGCCTCGGGTCACCGCGTCGTCCTCCAGGACCGCCATCTCCCAGGCCCAGGTCTCGCAGCGGTCCTGGTGGTCGGCGCCGTCGGCGTACCCGGCGGCGGGCCAGTCCACCCCGTCGTCCGCGAGACAGTCTCCGTAGAGGGAGGTGGCCGCCCGGCACATGTCGGCGCAGGCTGCTGGTGTGTCTACCTGACAGCCAACGAGCAGTGCGGCGATGGTGACGAGACGGTAC
>JAERSX010000836.1 GCA_016845285.1 Deltaproteobacteria bacterium
GTACCAGGCCTGGCTGGCACCGGAGTTCCCCCGAGCCCACTTCGGCCCCATCGCGGAGCGCACCCACGGCCACGCCATGGCCAACCGCTTCCTCGCCATCACCGTGCGCGAGGAAGACGATGTCGAGGCCGTCCTCGAGCAACCCAAGCTGCTGAAGTCGAGGTCACACGACGACCTCGCTGCCTTGAAGCGCCACATCGGGCGCCGCCTCGCCGAGCTCGAGCCCGACGTACGCAAGGCGCTGGCCGCCATCTGCGCGCTCCGTCAGCCCGGCTTGCCCGAAGACCTCCAGGCTCTCGGCGTCACCCGTGCCGTACGACTCGGCCTCATCTCCAAGGGTCTGCTCGAGCAGACACCCGTGAGCGACGGTCGCCGCTACTACGTGCACGCCATGGTTCGCGACCAGCTCACCCTGCGAGAGGTCCAGGACTTCGAGGTCATGGAGACCCTGGCCCGCCACTTCCAGGAGCGAGCCTCCGCCATGCGCAAGTCTGGCGACAAGGCCGCGTCGCTGGCCCTCGACTTCGAGGCCAACCGTCTCCTCGTGGAGGCTCGGCGCTCCCGCTCTCGGACCGGCCTGCCCTACCCCGACAGCGACCCGGTCGTCGACGAGGTCCGCGGGATCATGCGGCGCAAGAAGCCGCGCTTCGACATCGCCCGGATGCGCCTGTCCGAGGCGTTGAAGGTCGACCCCATCAACCCCGAGCTTCACCTCGTCGATGCCGAGCTCAAGCAGGCCGAGCGAGGCGGCAAGGACGCCATCGCCGCCGCCTATGCGCGGGCTGTCGAGCTGGGCCCCACGCCGGAGATGTTCCACTCCGAGTGCACCTGGCACCTACAGCGCACCGCTCGCGGCAAGGCCCTCGACGCGCTGCAGCGCGGCACCCAGGCCTTCCCCACCAACGGGCGCCTGTACCGCCGCATGGCCACCCTGCTCCTCAACCAGGACCGCCTCATCGACGCCCGCGACGCCCTCCAGCGCTCGCTGGAGATCGAGCCCATGATGCCGGCTGCCTACAGCCAGCTGGGCCAGGTCTACGTCCACATCGGCGTCGATCACTTCGACAAGGCCGCGGAGGTCCTGGACGAGGCGCTGCGCCTCGAACCCACCGGATCTCACCACCTCGCGCGCCGCGCCTTGCTGCTCCACGCCCGCGCCATGGCCGATCAGGACAACGAGGGCGAGCTGCTCAGCCAGGCCGAGGAGTCCATCCGCGCTGCCCTGGCGGTGGACAAGAACCACTCCCGCAACATGGTCATGCTGGCCACCATCCTCCTCGACGCCGGTGGCGACATCGAGCAGGCTCAGTGGCTCACGAAGCGGGCCATGAAGATGAAGCACGGCGACACGTCGGCAGCCCTGCTCCAGCGCACCCGGGTGCTCATCCGCCAGGGAGCCCTCGACGAAGGCGAGCGCCTCCTCGCACGTGCCCAGAAGCGCAAGGCCCCCGAGCACCAGGTCCAGGCCATCCGCGCCGAGCTGGAGCTGTCCCGCGGCCAGGTGTTCCACGCCTTCGAGGCCATCAAAGCGGCCCACCTCAACGCCTCTCCCAACGAGCCCCGGCGCGCCCGGTACGAGCGGAGCATGGAGCAGCTGCAGTCCCTCATCGAGTCGGGTCAGGCCGCCGAGATGATGCGCGCCCACGCCGAGGCCCAGGAGGCCGAGGAGACGACGGTCACCACGGGCGAGGACGGCCCGCGCCGTGACGCTGGAAGCACAACCATCCTGCGCAAGCGGGACGGCACCGAGGCCGAGACCGACGAGATGACGCCAGTGGAGGCCGCGCCTGCCGAAGAGGCGCCCGCAGCCGAAGAGGCGCCCGCAGAGGCCGCGCCAACTCAGGAAGGAGAGACCGACGTCGCCGCCAGCGATGACGACTCGGCACCCTCCGAGGACGACCTCGCTGAGGCCTGAGGCCACCGGCGACACCATCCCCCTGGTGCATGCCCGGGGGCTGCGCCGCACCTTCAGGACCTTCTCCAGGCGCCCTGGCGTCCTCGGAGCGGTGCGGGATCTCTTCGCGCTGGGCAGCGAAGAGCGGGTCGCCTTGCATGGCCTCGACCTGGACATCGCTGCCGGCGAGCGCATCGCCCTCATCGGGCCCAACGGGGCCGGCAAGTCCACCACGGTCAAGCTCTGCTGCGGCATCTTGTCGCCCACCGACGGCACGCTGACCATCGCCGGTCGCCGGCCACACCTCGAGCGGCGTGCCCACGTCCGTGGCCTGGGCGTGGTCTTTGGTCAGCGCACCCAGCTGTGGTGGGACCTGGCCGTCCGCGAGGCCTTCGAGCTGCTGGCCGCCATCTTCCAGGTCTCCCCAGACGACTACCGGACACGGCTCGACGAGCTCTCGACATTGCTCGATCTCGGTCCGCTCCTGGGAGCGCCCGTTCGGGAGCTCTCCCTCGGCCAGCGCATGCGCTGCGACATCGCTGCCGCCCTGCTCCACGCGCCGCCTCTGTTGCTCCTGGACGAGCCCACCATCGGCCTGGACGTGGCCGTCAAGCGGAGGATCCGCACCTTCCTGCGGGGCTGGAACGCCGAGCGCGGCACCACCCTGCTGCTCAACACGCACGACCTGTCGGATGTGGAAGCCCTGAGCGACCGGATCCTGCTCCTCGACAAGGGGCGGCTCATCTTCGACGACAGTCCGGCGGCGCTCAAGGAACGCCTCGGCGGTGGGCGCGAGCTCGTGCTTCATCTCGAGACGGCCCCGGACGACCCCGAGGCCCTGGTGGCAGCGCTGCCGGAGCCCGCCCGTTGGGCCACCGACGGCACCGTTCGCCTGGCCCTGGGAGAAGCCACCGCGGCGCCCCCCGCGCTGGTGGCAGAGGTGCTGCGACGGTGCGCCGCTCGCGGACTCAACGTGCGTGACCTCGCCCTGGAGGCGCCCGCAATCGACGACGTCGTGGCCGGCTTCTACGAAGACCGCGGTCTCGACCCGTGACGCCC
>JAERSX010000837.1 GCA_016845285.1 Deltaproteobacteria bacterium
AGGCGGAGGCGGTCATCGAGATCGCCCCGAACGCGCCGACCTACTTCGACGTGAACGAGGTCGCTGAGGTGGTGAGTGCCAACAGCTCCCACGAGCTTCGTACTTACTACGCCACCCAGTACAAGATCCTCCAGTCGCGGACCGTGATGGAGCGCGCCGTCGAGACCCTTCGGGTCGAGCACGCGGTCGACGACTTCGACGGCAAAGAGAAGCCCTGGCTCTTCCTGCGTCAGCACATGAACCTCGAGCCCATCGTCGAGACCCAGCTGGTCAAGGTGGTCTTCGAGTACCCCGACCGGGATCGCGCCGCCCTGTTCGCCAACGTGGTGGCCGAGACCTACATGAAGCGGAATGTCGAGCAGGCCTTCCTCGCGACTCAGGAGGCCATCGGCTTCCTCGAAGAGCAGGCCAACCGCTTCCGCGACCGCAAGATCGCGAGCGAGGGTGAGGTCCAGGCCTTCCGTAGCGCGCACGATCTGCTCGGTCTGAACGAGCAGTACGACACCACCAACCAGACCCTGGCCAAGCTCCAGGATGCGTGGAGCGAGGCGCACACCGAGCGCATCCAGATCGAGGCGGTCTACCTGGAGATGTCCAGCCTGGCCCGAGAGGACGCCTGGAAGGATCTCGCGACCCACCTCAGCACCGACAGCGCAGTCCTCCGAGATCTGTTGGGGCGCTACGAGACCCTCGAGCAGGATCAGGCCCGCCTCGGCGCCCGCTACAAGGACCGCCACCCCGAGATGGTGCGCGTAGACACGGAACTCGAGGGCGTGAGTCGTCAGATCCGCGCGGAGGTCGACGACATCGTGGGGGCCAAGAAGGCTGCCTTCGAGGTGATCTCCAAGCAGGAAGACGCGCTCCGGCGCGAGCTCGACGCCATCAAGTCCCAGGTCGAGGAACTCGACGCCAAGCTTCTCGACCTGCGCACCCTCGAAGACGCCGCCCAGCGCGAAGATGCGTTCTTCAAGAGCCTCGATCTCCGTCTGAGCGAGGTCGACCTCAGTCAGGTGCTGCGTGCCAACAACGTGCAGTTCGTGGACACCGCCATCGCCACCGACGCACCGGTGCGGCCCAAGATGGCCATCAACCTCGCCATGGCTCTGGTGTTTGGCGTGTTCGGTGGCTGTGCCATGGCCTTCTTCATGGAGTACCTCGACCACACGGTCAAGAGCCGCGAAGACATCGAGCATCTCATCGGTGTCCCCATGCTCGGTGTGGTCCCCATGATTCCAAGCCTGGATCTGGAGTCTCTGCCGCGCGAGGTCGACAGACACATCTTCGTCAACGCCAGACCGCGGTCCAACGCCGCCGAGTGTCTGCGGAGCATTCGCACGAACGTGCTCTTCCGCACGCCTCAGCGAAAGTTCCGCACCCTGCTCATCACGAGCGCGGCACCGCGCGAGGGCAAGTCCTTCATCAGCAGCAACTTGTCCACCATCATCGCCATGACGGGCAGCCGCGTGCTGCTCATCGACGCTGACCTGCGGCGCCCCAGCCTCCACAAGCGCTTCGGCCTGACCAACTCCATCGGTCTGTCCAACCTGCTCACTGGAGAGGCGGGCCTCGAGAGCATTGTCCAGCACACCCACGTCGAAGGTCTCGACGTGGTGCCTGCCGGGCCCATTCCGCCAAACCCGGGCGAGCTTCTCGGCAGCGGCCGCATGCAGCGCATCATCAACACCGTGCGCAACTACGACATGGTCATCGTGGACTCGCCGCCGGTGAATGTCGTGGCGGATGCTCGCGTGCTGTCGAGTGTGGTCGACGGTGTGGTCCTCGTGGTCGAGGCGAACCGCACCAGCCGAAACTTCGTCAAGCAGGCCAGCATGCATCTGTCCGAGATGAAGGCCAACGTGCTCGGCGCCGTGGTCAACAAGCTCGACATCCGGCGTGCCGGCTACGGGTACTACTACTACGACGACTACGGCTACTACTACACCGAGGCGGAGAAGGAGCAAAACCGGGCTTCGGTGTAGCTTATCAGGCGCCAATGTAGGAGGCAGGGCCCCCATGCGGACATATCTCGTCGCTTTTGCCCTCAGCCTCGTGATGAGTCTGGTGCTCACGCGGATCGTGCGCGATCTGGCCATCCGTTTCGGCATGTTCGACGAGCCCGTCGGAGGCCGGAAGCTCCACACACGTCCCATCCCACGCACGGGGGGAGTGGCCGTGGCGCTGGCCTTCGCGCTTCCCCTCGTGGGCCTCGCGCTGTGGCGCAACGACATCTCCGCCGAGTTCTTTCAGGACACGCCTCTGCTGCTGGCGCTCTTTGGCGGTGGCGGCATCATCCTGAGCGTCGGGCTCTTCGACGATCTCTTCGATGCCCGCGCGCGGGTCAAGCTGGCCGGCCAGCTCGCTGCAGCACTGTTCGTGTGGTGGGTGGGCGTGCGCATCGAGGCCTTCGGCGTGCCCATGGTGGGCCGGGTGGACCTGGGCATGCTCAGCCTGCCGGTCACGGTGTTCTGGCTGGTCCTGGTCACCAACGCGGTCAACCTCATCGACGGCATGGACGGCCTGGCAGGCGGCGTCGCCGTGCTCGCGGGCGGCACGCTCTTCGTGATGTCCGCGGTCGAGGGCACCGTCATCGCCGCGCTGTTGCTGGCCAGCCTGGTGGGCGCCACCATCGGCTTCCTCGTCTACAACATCAACCCAGCCAGCATCTTCCTGGGCGACACCGGCTCCTTGTTGCTTGGTTTCATGCTGGGACTGATCAGCATCCACAGCTCCCAGAAGAGCTATGCGCTGTTCGCCATGGTGGCCGCGCTGTTGGCCTTGGGCCTGCCGATCTTCGACCTCGTGCTCGCGGTGTTCAGACGAGCGTTGATCGGCCAACCGATCTTCAGCGCCGACCAGAACCACATCCACCACGTCATGCTGCGCAAGGGCTTCAACACCCGGCAGTCGGTGGGCCGGCTCTACCTGGCAGCCATCGTGCTGGAAGGCGCGGCGCTGACCCTCATCCTCGCCGACGACATGCTGAGTGCGGTGGTGATCGTGGCCCTGGGAGCACTCATCGTCGTGGCGGTGCGCTTCCTCGGCTATGGCGACATCATCCGCAGCGGCCGACGTGCCCGCATCCTTCAGAATGTCCAGCAGCTGGGTGCAGAGCGACAGGCCGCCGTCGAGGAGGCCCGCGATGCCCTCACCGAGGTACGGACCGCCGACGAGGTGTGGCAGATCGTCCAGGTCGTGGCCGAGGAGCTGGCCCTGGCTGAGGTGAGCCTCGAGCTGCAGGTCGTTCCTCTTCGCACCGACCAGACCCTGTCGTATACCTGGGGCGGGCAGCGATCGAGCGACGTGCACATCCAATCGCGCGAAGAGCGGACCTTCCACCTCGCCCTCGGTTCCCGCTCCTTGGGTCATCTCCGCCTGGTGAGCCTGGCCGAGCACCAGGTGCTGCCGCCGCTCGATCAAGCGCTCTACCGCATCCTCGCCGACGGTGTGAGCCACGGTCTGGCCACGGTTCTCGATGGCGGGAATGCGGTGGCCGAGGCGCGACGAGATCGGGAGGCACAGCCCAACGGGGCCTGATCAGCGACCCATCGGGCGAGCCCAGGGCACGTCTTGCCGGTCTGGCTGCGGTGGCGTGGGCTTGGTCTCTTCGGGCACGGGGCGGGGGCCCTTGGGCTCCTTGGCCATGGTGTCCACCTGATAGAAGTACTCAGCGAACATGATGCCGGCGAGGCCCCAGAAGTACCAGCCCAAGGTGGTGCGGTTGATGAAGGCGTTGCTGATGGCACTGGTCGCCACCGCGCAGGCTGTCAGGCCCACCATGAAGGCGCCGAAGTCGGCCGACCACTTGTCTCGCCGCATGTCGATGAGCTTGATGCCGTAGCGGACCACCTGGAACTGCATGGCCAGGTAGCTCAGCAGCGCAACGGGCCCGAGCTGGTACATCAGCGTGAGGTAGTCGCTGTGGGGGTCCACATAGCCCTGCTGAGCGAGGGCATAGGGATTGTAGAAGTCTCGTGTGAGCAGCCAGTGTTTGCCCAGCCCCAGGCCCAAGAAGATGTCTCCGATTGGATAGCGGAGGTACTCCTTGAAGGACGAGCTCCACAGTCCCCAGCGGCCGCTCCCGAGCTTGCGCTTGTTGAGGGTGAGCTGATCGTCGCTGAAGATGAGGAAGATGTCTTGGAAGCGGTCTTGCATCGTGGGGCTCATCGCCACGAAGATCACGCCGAATGCGAGTCCGGCCATGAGCCAGGACCGCTTGCCTGACACCAGCAGGTAGATGGAACCAAAGGCCACGAGCCCGATGAGCCCGGTGCGGATGTAGGTGAAGTACAGGCACATGGCCGCCAGCGCCGTGTACCCCAGCGCGGCGGCCCGTCGGTAGGGCTGAGACTGGGGGATGCGCAGGGTCCACCACACCCCGATGCAGCTGATGAGCATCATCATCAGGCCGTGGTTGTGGAGGTTCTTGTAGCCGCCGAGCAGCCGGTTGTAGCCGGACAGCGAGTAGGAACTCATCTGGCCCGTGAGCAGGTGGAAGATGCTCACCATCACGGGGATCACCATCACAATGGTGACGATGGTGAAGAGCAGGCGGCGCTTGCCCTTGTGCTGGAAGAAGCTGGTGACCAGGAACATGATGAGCAGCGGGCTCACATTCCGAGCCAGGATCTCGACGCCACTGCGCAGGTCGAGGTTTCGCGCCATGGCGATGAGCAGAACCACCACGAAGGGGATGAATGCGGGCAGGCAGGGGTGTCGGTCCACACGGCGGAACTCGAGCACGAACAGCACGCCGGCCAGCCCTGTCACCGCCCCCGTGAAGAGCTCGAGCATGTTGAGCCCGGCCACCGTGCCGGGAACCCACCAGAGCAGGTCGAAGAGCGCCCGCAGCGCGAAGAACACCAACATGCTGTTCTCGGGCCGCGTGAAGAAGAACAGCACCACCAGCGTCGACAGCAACACGACGATCTGCACGAGCACGGGCAGGGTCATCACCGACATGCCCAGGACGCTGAGCAGGGCGGCGCCGAACACCAGGTTGGCCACCTGAAGGCGGGCCGGATGCTGAGCAATGCGTGCGGTGAGCGCGGAGATCAAGTGCGGACCTCTGGAGGAGTGTGTCCCCTGAAAGGTGCAAGGTCTTTAGGTCATCGGATTCCTGACAACCAATTTGATGGAGTCAGGTCATCTTGTTTCTGGGGGACCTGTGTATGCGGAAGAGTTGTAGAGGGAAGGGACAGCGGCCGATGAGGGCTCTGGCAGGTGCGTGCCGGTGCGGCCGGGCCCGAGCCAGCGTGCTACCCCCCAGATGGCCTGGAGGCTGTTGATGTTGAACCTGCTGTTCGCCCTGCTCATGTTGTTCGGCATGGGTCAGGCGCACGCCGACGAGACCGTCGATCCGACGGGGCTTGTGGCAGCCCCTGGCTACAAGGTCGGTCCGGGCGACGTGATCTCGGTGCAGGTGTACAACGAGAAGGACCTCTCGGGCGCATACGCCATCGGCCAGAGTGGCGCTGTAGACCTGCCGCTGGTGGGCATCTTCAGCGTGGACGGGCAGGACGTCGAGGAGATCGCGGCCAGTCTCACCACGAAGCTCGCTTCCGACTTCCTGGTGGACCCACAGGTCACCGTTCGTGTCGAGACCTTCGCCAGCCGCAAGGTCAACGTGGTGGGTGCGGTCCGCAGGCCGGGGGTGATCCCGCTCACGGGCCCCACCACCTTGCTGGACATCCTCGCCGAAGCGGGCGGCGTCGTCACTGAACGCAGCAGCCAGGAAGTGCAGGTCAAGCGCGCCCGCACCGGCGAGATCGAGCCTCTCGTGGTCAACCTGGAGCGCCTGTTGAGTGCGGGTGAGGGCAACGTGACCCTCGAGGCTGGCGACGTGGTCTACGTGCCCGAGGGTGCCTTCGTCTTCGTGTCGGGCCAGGTGGGCAAGCCCGGCCAGGTGCCCTGGCGCGACGGACTGACCGTCACCCAGGCCATGGTGGCTGCAGGTGGCCCCGTGCGCACCGCCAACCTTCGCAAGGCCTACATCCTGCGCGAAGGCGGCCGAATCGAGATCAACCTGCGCCGCGTCATGAAGGGCAAGGATGCCGACGTCCCCATTCAGCAGGGCGACCAGCTCTTCGTGGACGAGTCGGTCTTCTAGGACGTAGCTTCGGTCCATGTTGCCGCTGCTCTGCCTGGGCACTGTGCTCGCCCACTACCCTCACGACGTGGCTACCTGGGTGGCTGTGTCGCCGGGCGCTGGGCCGGCTTGGGTGGCGACCAGCCTCTGGCGTACCGAGGCCTGGATGGTGGCCCGGTCGGCGAACGGCCTGGACGTGGACGTCCGGTACATGATGTCGGGCGAGGACCGCTTCGTGAGCGCTGGGGCCTTCGTGGGCGATGACGGGCTGCTGCTGGCGACGGAGGGAGACGGACTCTGGCGCAGTGAGGACGCTGGGGAGACCTGGGAAGTCGACCTGGACTTCGGAGGCGATGGACACATCGAGGACCTGGTGGCGAGCCCAGAGGTGGACCTCGACGGCCTCGTGATCGCCGTGGGCGCCGATGCCTGGGTGAGCGCCGACTCAGGCGAGACCTGGGTCGACTCGGGGCTCGATCCATCGGGCCTCCTCGTGGACATCGACCTCTCGCCGGTAGATGCGCAGGCGGCCTGCGCCATCGATGAAGGGGGCGCGGTCTTCTGCACCGAGGACGGGGGAACGGGCTGGGATGGCGGAGTGGAGACCGGCCTCGTGGAGCCTTGGGGCATCTCGCTGGGAGGTGATGGCACCCGCTGGGTGGCCACCGACAGTGGTCTGTTCGCCTGCTCCTCCACCGGAGACTGCACGGTCAGCAGCCTCGTCGAGGTCACCACGGTGGTCGAAGAGCTGGCCTCGGGCACGCTGCTCGCAGCCGGCGTGCGGGAGGCGGTCTGGCGCTCCGAAGACGGAGGTGCCACCTGGGAGGCCACGGGTGGCGAGCTGGAGAGTGCCCAGGTGGGCCAGGGCGGGCCCCGAGCCGAAGAGCACTACTTCGAGCTCCGCGAGGCCGCAGACGGCCGTGTCTACCTGGCTTCGTGGGAAGGCATCGCCCGCTCGGCCGACGACGGCGTGCACTGGGAGCGCATCCCCACGGCGCGGCAAGAGACGGTTCGCTCACTGGAGCTCGGTCGCGCCGGTCAGGGGGTCGTCGCCCTGCTCGCGACCTATGGCGGCGGGGCCTTTGCGGTCTCCGCCGAGGGGGCCCGGCCACTGAGCTGGGCCAGCGACAAGCGATTCCTCCGTCACGTGGGCGCTGGCCCCGAATTCGGAGAGGACGGATTCGCGGCGGTCCTGGGCG
Organism: Deltaproteobacteria bacterium; assembly: GCA_016845285.1. Taxonomy (GTDB): domain Bacteria; phylum Myxococcota_A; class UBA796; order UBA796; family UBA2385; genus BH17. The sequence continues at coordinate 7,285 of JAERSX010000837.1, forward strand.
GAGGTTCGGCCCACGAGACCCTCGACGGCGGGGAGACCTGGTCGGAGTGGCCGGTCGACCTGACCGATCTAC
>JAERSX010000838.1 GCA_016845285.1 Deltaproteobacteria bacterium
GCAGGAGCATCCGGGCAGTGTATTCAAAGCGAGTCCCGGGTGGGCGTGGTGCAGATGACCTGGCCCGGACCGGTGGGCTCGAGCCGCCCGAGCGATACCCTTGGGGCACCACGGAGGCTCCATGCTCGAGCTCATCTGCAAGCGAACCTGAAGCACCTGCCGCAAGGCGATCGTGCTGGGGGTGGTGGGGTGCGTGGTTGGTGATCATGGCCTCGGTCGGGTCACTCACGCTTCAGGCCACGGCCGGCTCGACACGGACGACGGGCGGCCTCCGGGCCGAGCGCCTCAGCGACTCGAGGCTCGCCACAGCAACCAGGCCCATGGCACCCACCGGGACGTGGCGGACGGGTTCTTGCTGGGTCGCCCGTCTGAGCCCGTTTCGGAGCCGGGGTGCGACGACAAGTCATTGACAGAGGCATCGTGCGGCGGGGCCAGAGGTGCTAAGCGGCGGTCCGTGACGCTGCACAACCGAGAGACCCTTTCGCCGTTCCTCACCGAGCTCGACGCGCTCGGCAAGGAGCTCCGAGCCGATCGCCGACCCGAGGATCGCGCCCACTTCGCCCGCATCGAGTGGGCCGGGCGCCTGCTGAGCCTCGCGGGTCTGGCGACGGCCTGGATCGCCATCAACCCCTTCAGCATCGTGGCCATGTCCCTCGGCAACGTGATCCGGTGGGCCATCATCGGTCACCACGTGCTGCACGGCGCCTTCGACAAGGACCCCGACGCGCCCAGGCGGTGGAAGTCCCAGCGCTTCGGCGCGGGCTGGCGGCGGTACCTGGACTGGCTCGACTGGATGCCAGGCTCCGCCTGGGCCTATGAGCACAACTCGCTCCACCACTACCGGCTGGGCGAGGTGCACGACCCGGACGTGCCCGAGGACGTGTTCGAGTGGTACCGGGACATCGGCCTGCCGCGGATCGTCGAGGTGGCCACCATGGTGCCCATCGCAGCCCTGTGGAAGCCCGCCTACTACGGGCCGAGCTGCGTGCGACAGGTCTGGCGCCGTGAGGAGCGCCTGCCCCCCGACGCCTTCCAGCTCTTCGACATCACCACCTGGTCGCCGCACACCCCCCTGGGGCGCCGGGTGTGGCTGCAGTCCTGGCTGCCGGTCGTGCTGGGTCGCTTCGTGCTCCTGCCCCTGCTCTTCGCCCCCCTGGGGTGGACGGCGAGCCTGCTGGTGCTCGGCAACCTGCTGCTGGCCGAGTTCCTCGCCGGCATCCACAGCTTCATCGTCATCGTGCCCAACCACGCCGGCGACGACCTTCACCGCTTCGACACGCCGCCCAAGGGCCGCCACGAGATGCTGCTCCGTCAGCTGCTCGGCTCTGCCAACTACCGCACCGGCGGCACCGTCAACGACGTGATGCACGGCTACCTGAACTACCAGATCGAGCACCACCTCTGGCCCGACCTGGCACCCCTGCAGCTCGCTCGCGCACAGCCTCGGGTGCAGGCTCTCTGCGAGAAGCACGGCCTGCCCTACCAGCAGGACTCCGTGTGGACCCGGCTGCGCATGATGAGCTCCAACGCCCTGGGCGACACGGAGATGCGGCGGGTGGAGCGGGTGATGGACCTGCCCAGCGGCTCTGGTGGTGGCTCCAGGAGTGGTGCGGGTCCCGAGACCACCCAGGCCGCCAAGTAGGCGCTCAGGGACGTCGCGACGGACCCGCTGCGGCAGCGGTGCCCGCCGGTGGCGTGAAGGCCACGCCGGGCAGGGGTTCGCTGCAGTCCGAGGTCTCGCCACGCGAGGGGAGCCGGTAGACGAAGGGTCCGTCGACATCGAGGTCCAGGGGCCGCGCCGCACCGCGCGGGTCCTCGTGGGCCCGATCTTCGGCGAGCTCCGCTACATGACGAGCGGCAGCACCCAACGAGAGTTCAGGTCGCCCAAGGCGATGGGGGCCAGGTACCGGTCAGGGTGTTGGCAGGATCGTGGCGGATGGCGGGGTGGAGCCCCCCGCTCGTGTTCCGAGCGAGGGGCGCCCCGGGAGGGCTGTCTGATAGAGGGATCTCACGGCGGGGTCCCCGGTTGCCGAACGACAAGCTCTCTCCCCGCAAGCGACCTGTGCAGGAGCGCTCGCGGGACCTGGTTGAAGCCGTCCTGGAGGCCACGCGGCGTCTGTTGGTTGACGAGGGCTTCGAAGCACTCAGCATGGCGCGAATCGCCAAGGTGGCAGGGGTCGGCCCAGGCTCGCTCTACCAGTACTTCCCGAGCGTCGACTCCCTGATGGTCGTGCTCTACGAGCGGATGCGGACACGAGAGCTGGAGGCTCTCGAGGGCGTCCTGGCCTCCACCCAGGGGATGCCGCTCCGTCCTGCTGTTGAAGCCCTCCTCTTTGGGCTCGCGGGGCTGCTGAACACCCAGCGGCCGCTCGCGACCGAGCTCGCGAAGTGGGTGCCTGTGCTGGACCCGGAGGAGGAAAAGATCGCCCCCATCGACCGACAGGTCCAGGGACTCCTGGTCACCTTCCTGCGGGACAGGGCCGACGAGACCCGGCCGCTCGATCCCGAGGTGGCGGGGATGGTGCTGACGCGAGCCTTGCTGGGCGTGGTTCGTCATGCGCTGGCGGAGCAGCCGGGGCTCGTGGGGGAGCGGTCCTTCTTCGACGAGCTGATTGCCCTCGCCCACGGCTACCTGTGTCGCGTTTGATGAGGCTGTAACCAGCGGAAAAAACAGCGTCTTTATGGGTCTGAAGCAGGACCTCTCGCGTTTCCTTGAATTCGAGGAGACCGGTTCCTACGTTTCAGGGGCACAGAGGACCTTCACCCCACGGAGAGGGAGGTGGCCATGAGACTGGACATCCGGCAACACCGAGCGCGTCCCTGGCGCGTCCATGGACTCATGCCGGACTTCGTCCTGGACGAGGTTCGGGCCTACCCCATCACCGCAGACACGGCGGCGGGCGAGGACTTCGCCATGTTCTGCGCGATGATGCAGGAAGGGGACGCGAGCCCGGGCGGTGCTGCGGGGCTCCTGGTGACCTTGCGAGAGGCCTTGGGGCGTCTCTTCGGATGGGACGACGCGGAGCAGGCCCTGCCCATTCCTGGCTGTCTGGAGACTTCGCTGCGCGGACGACTGCCCGATGAGGCGTCGGTAGAGGCGCTGCCCGGGGAGGACCGGTTTGGCTTCTCGCTCGTCTATGAGACCCCTTCGGAGCGCCTCATGGAGGTCAGCAATGCAACCGTTCACGCGGCCCTCCACGTGGGTTGGGTCGACCACGCCGATGGCACGGCCGGCGCGGAGCTGGCGGTCTACTGGAAGCCGCGGGGGTGGTTCGGGCGTCTCTACATGGCTGCCATTGCGCCGTTTCGCTTCTATGTGGTCTACCCGGCACTGATGCGGCGCGTGGGCGCGGAGTGGGAGCGGAGACGGATGGCGAATCCTCTGTAGTCGGTGGAAGGTTCACCGTTCGATACCCAATCGAAGGGCGACCTCGAAGGCTCGCCACGGCAACCAGGCCCATGGCACCCACCGGGACGTCGCAGACGGGTTCTTGGCGAGCCGGCCTGCGGGGACCAGTCTGGGCCTTGCTCGGCTCGGTCCTCGTGTCTTCGCGCGCTCACGAAGCGACGACCGGGCCGCGACCACGCCGTCCGGAGGTCGTCGCGAGGCCACCCACTTCTACCAGCAACGGCTGGACCACCCCTACCAATCCAAGCTCAGCTCCAGCCCCACATCATGCCCATCCTGCCGCGGCACCCACACGGGGCTCACCACCGCCGACGCCACGCCTCCGCGACGCTCGGCACGTCGGTGTAGACGGGCCACGGTCCGACCCGGTGCCCGTCCCGCATCCCAGATGTCGAAACCGATCGAGCCCATGAACAAGCCAAGGCCGGCCCAATTCATGATGACGCCCATCTTGCCCTGACGACACGGACCCCGGTCGTTCCAGCCGCTGCTCTCCCACTCGCCCTCGATTATGCAAGCGTACTCGGTCATTCCCGAAGACATCATGGCGGTGGCGCCGACACGCAGCGAGGTGCTCGCCAGGGCGCGCAAGGGCTCTCCGTGGACGAGTTGACCCCCCACCGGGCCCACGTAGAGTCCCACCGCGCCACCAAGGAACAACACGCTGCCGGCTCCCTCGAAGAGCCGCCACTGAGAGTCCATCAGCTGGTTGCCCAGCAACAGCGAGGCCACACCGGCGAGGGTGCTGCCGCCAGAGACGAGGCGTGCCTGGCCCGGGGTCATCCGAGGCCCCTCGGGTTCCGACGCCAGCCTGGCCCCTGTAGATGACGGGCCCGCAGCCACGGCCTGGCTCGACGTTGCGACCAGGGTCAACAGACTGCCCACAGCCAGCGCATGGGTCTACTTCGACATGAGTTCTTCCTTGTTGCCTACCCAGTGCTACGCCTTCGAGGTTGGCCGTGTGACATACAGCGGGTAGGAAACATGAAGCACCCAGCCAGAGTAGGGCCTGGCGGGTCCTCGTGGTTGTCGCTGCTTTGGATGGCCTCGGTCG
>JAERSX010000839.1 GCA_016845285.1 Deltaproteobacteria bacterium
GCTCCAGGGTCTCGAGGGGGCCCAGAGTGGACCGAGCGCTGGCTCGCCTATCGATGGAGTCCCGAAGCAGGTGGAGGTCGTAGTCGGGGGGAGACGCCGTAGGCGACCCGCCGTAGAGCCACACCGGCTCATCGGGGAGCACGGTCAGCATCTCCCAGGACTGGCCGGTGGCCCGCACCGCCTCAATGGGCAGGGGCGCGTCAGAGCCGTTGTCGATGGTGAGGATCAGCTCGTCTCCCACGATGCGTCCGATGTGGACGCTGGCCCGAAGCGGTCGGTCCGCCCCCACCCAGTCCAGGGTGCGTAGGGTCACGAGGTGGGGGCCATCCACACGGGACACGGTGATGCGGCGATCGAAGATGGGGGCGTCCGTGCTGATCTCCAGGTCCTCGATGGGCAGCTCGGGATGGGGGATGGCGATGCGGATCGTGGAGATGCCGTCTTCCTCGGTTCGCGTGGTGCTCAGGGTGCCCCAGGGCTCAGGGATGGCTCGGCGGGCCACGAGGGCAGGCACCTGTTGGCCATCGGCGGTGAGCAGGCGGAGGTCGGAGCGTGTGGGGGCTGCCCGCTGCAGAACCTCGTGGGACAGCCCGATGCGGCTCGGGCCGACCTCTCCCCGCACGGGCGCCCGCCACGTGTAGTCGTGGGTGTCGACGACCGTGCCTGGGCCCGCCAGTGCGGCTCGCTCCTCGGGCGGCCGCCACGCAGGGTTGGCGGTGGCCGGCGCTGCCGTGAGGGTGTGCTCAGCGAGGCGGCGCAGCTCGGGGACGGCCACGTTCAGGTCGTGCAGTGAGCCCGTGCCCTCGGGGGCGCCTCCGAGCAGCACCAGCGGCCCTGGGCCCGGGTCGTGGACCAGGAGCTCGACGCCCTCGACCGACACCGTGACCTCGGGGATCTCGAGGGGCACGTCACCGTCGTCGTGCACGTACAGAAGGAGGGTGTCGCCCTCGAACTCGTCTGGAACGAGCACCGTGGTGAGGTCCACGGAGGCGCCGCCGATGCCGGTGCGATGGATGCGGCCGTGGGTTGCCACGTGCTCGTAGGGCTCACGGAGAGTGGTGCGCACGGCCACGTCGCGTGAGAACACTTGGCCTTCTGCGTGGATGTTCACCTGCGTCAGCGGTAGCCGGTGGGGCAGCTCGATGACGTAGCGGCTCCACCCGTCCTCCTCCAGGACCATGGCGCTCACGGGCAGCCTGAGGTCCACACGAGGTACGTCGGCGTCGCTCAGGCGGAATCCCTCGATGTCGTTGCGACGAGGCCGCCAGGACCCCACGACCGGTCGGACCAGGACCCGGAAGGGTCCGGAGCTCGAGGGCAGGTCCACCTGTGTGCGGTCTCCGAGCTCGTGGCGCCAGACTCGTTGAGGCTGTCCCCAGGGCTTCCATCGCCCGTTCTGCTTCGTCTCTACGTGCACCTCGGCCATGCCGGGCTCGGCGCCGATGCGGACCAACAACCCATCGATGGGTCGCTCCAGCGTCTTGATCTCGTAGGCTCCCAGCCGGCTGTCCAGGGGCCAGATGGGAAGCCGCTCCGTCTCGAGGTCCGCCTCTCCCCTGGCGACTGCGGTCGGGATCACGGCCCCCTCGGCGTCGAGCAGCATGAGGTCGGTGAGCATGTCCGGATCGTCCTGGCTGCGCAGATCCAGGGGCACGGTGATGCGCTGGACTCCGGTCTCCGCCCCTTCGGGCATGGCGATCTCGGCGGCGAGCGGGAACCGGTCTGTCTCCGCTGCGTTGGCGGGACGGTTCCCCACGAAGGCGAGGAGGAATGAGAGCAACAGCCAGTGACTCATGGTGAGGTCTCCAGGTGGGGGGACGACTCGCGGAGCACGAGGCGCTCGAAGAGGAAGGCGGCCAGCAGCAGCGTGACGCCCAGGCCCAGCACGGACCCCACGCGTACAAAGCCAGAGAGCGCCCAGAGGTCGACCACGAACACCTTGGCCGTGGCGAGAAGCACGAAGGCAAAGCCGACCAGGCGAACAGAGCGACTCCGGGTGGCAAAGCCGCTGACCAGGACCACCACGCCGTAGGCCCCCCAGCTCAGGCTGCGGACCATGCCCTGAAGCACGCCCTGGCCACCCAGCTCGATGGGCCCCTGGTCCTGGAAGAGGTGACTGACCTCGACGTTGACCAGCGCGAAGCCGACGGCGATGGCCATGAGCGTCAGCGCGGGTGGCGCGACGGTGCGGGCCAGCTCAGAGCCTCGGCTGCGGAGGAGCCGCGCTGCGACGAGCAGGCAGACCAGAGGGATGCCCCACGTGTAGAGGGTCCAGTTGAGGATTGGCCATCCGCCAGCGTCGCCGTAGGCCAGTGCCCAGGGGTTGAGCACGAGGCGTGTGGTGATCGTCGCGCCGAGAGCCAGCGCGGCCCAGGGCACCAGCGGGTGGCGCAAGCGGCCGCTCAGCCAGGCCAGGGCGGCGGCCTCGAGGGCCCAGGCCACCGTCAACCACTGGCCCTCGAGCTGGAGCGGCAGGGCTGCACTGAGCCCGGCGAGGGCCACTCCCACGAAGATGGCCAGGACACCATCACCTTGGTCAGCCCGGTGTAGCCGCACAAGGCTGAGGCCACCGATGAGGGCCCCTGCACCGAGCAGCAGCGGGAGCAGGCCGATGAGGGGATCGCCGAGTCCGGAGACCCAGACCTGGTAGAGCGGCCCGAAGTATGCGAGCGCGGCCAGGGCTGCGGTGATGCGGACGGCGGCGCCGTGTCGGGGCCAGGTCCGTAGCAGGGGCACGGTGGCCAGGACGGCGTAGGTGAAGAGCGTCGTGGCCGCCAGGGGCTGGGTGCCCAGGGCACCCGAACTTCCGATGTGCACCTCGACCGCCGCCACGCCCAGGGGAAGAGCGGTGGCGGGGATCAGCGCGAGGAGCACCAGTCCGGCGCCCGAGCTCCAGGCGTGCAGGGCACCCAGTGCGACCAAGACCGCGATCACTCCGACGAAAAGGGCGGGATCGGTGGCTCCCAGGGCTCGCGCGAGCACCAGCATCGGGCCGGCAGACAGGGGGCCAAGGGCCCAGCCCAGGCCGGCCCTGCGATCCCGGACATGGGCCACGAAGCCGAGGAGTGAGGGTGCGAGGATCAGCACGGCCAGCGCCCCCACTGGCGGTGTGTGATGGAGCGACCAGGTGCCGACTGCCAGGCCAGACATGGCCACGGTCGCGAGGCTGGTGACCAGCTGTGCAGGCACCCAGCCTCTCGAGCGCGCCACCAGGTGGGGCAGGAGCGGCAGCACCATCACGCCGCCAGCCACCCACACCGGCGCCGAGCCCAGGTCGCGGTGGACGGTGTGTTGGGACCAGGCATCGACGAACACAGGGTCGATGGGGCCCAGCCAGGGAAGAGCGCTCATGACCATGGCCAGGGAGCCGAGCCATGCGGCTCCAGCCACGAGTTGGCTTCGACTCCGCAGGGCTAGTGCGCTGAAGGGAAGGGCCAGGACAGCGGCGGCGAGCAAGGCCACGGGGAGCTGATCAGGCGTGTGGTAGCTGAAGGTCCAGGTTCCGAAGAGCAGGACGCTTCCTGCGGCTGCACCCACCACGAGGTCGGGCCATCGGCGCAGTCCGGCGCTCGCCAGCGTTCCACAGAGCAGGAGCGCCAGGTAGCCGAAGAGACGCACCGGGTGATTGCTCCCGCTGCTGACCAGCAGAGGTGTGAGCATGCCGCCGACCAGGCTGAGCCAGGCCATCAGGCGGTCGTTGGTCTTCACGGCGTCGAGGAGGGCGACCGCTGTCACAGCGGCCATGAGCAAGCCGGTGGGGAGTTGGTCGATGAGGCCGTACAGGCCGTGTGCCGCAAAGAGCGAGCCATAGAGCACGCCCATGCCGGCTCCGGAGAGCGCCGAGGAGATCCAGCGGAAGCGCCGACTGCGGAGCCACGCACCCAGCAGCCAGGCGCAGGTGCCCGCACCAAGGCCCAGGCCCACCCGCAGTGCCGGACTCAGCCAGCCGCGGTCCATGGCCACCGCCAGGGCGAACAAGCTGGCCAGCAACACCAGAAATCCACCGAGGCCGCTCGCCACCCACACCACGACACGCTCGGGGCTGATGGGCG
>JAERSX010000840.1 GCA_016845285.1 Deltaproteobacteria bacterium
GATCATGGGCTTCTGGAACTTCAAGCCGTCCATGGGCAAGATCTGGACGGTGCTCTACCTGTCTCCCGCGCCGCTCTCCGCCGAAGAGATCGCCGCGCGAAGCGGGCTGAGCAGTGGCTCGGTGAGCATGACCCTGCACGAGCTGCTCCAGTGGAGTGTCATCAAGCGGGTCTGGACCCCGGGCTCGCGCCGGCGTCGCTACGAGGCCGAGAACGACGTGACCGCCATGGTCACCCGCGTCTTCCGAGAGCGTGAGCTGCGCATGATCGCAGACGCCATCGAGCGCTTCGAAGAGGCTCTGCGCATCCTCGACCAAGAGGGCGCCTCGTCCCGCCCAGACGAGATGCTCACGAGCCGCTTCCTCGCCACTCGGGTGCGGAACCTGCTCACGCTCTCACGGGCCGGTCGCACCGTCGTCGAGCAGCTCGCGCGCGCCGGAACCATCGACCTCGGGGCACTTCGGGGCACCCTGCGTCGAAGGAGCTGAGCCCAGCGAACGGATCTGTTCGCGCTGACGCGATACGATGCCCACCGTCGAGTCCGCTCCCTGCGTGGCTTGTCTTGTTTCCACAGCCTCCCGAGGACCTCGACATGCGCGCAGTCGCCCCTGTCCTGCTCTTGCTCGCTTCGGCTTGCTCCGATCCCCTGGTCCTCGATGGTCAGGTCACCGACGTCTGGGGGCAGCCCATCCAAGACGCTGTCGTCCAGCTCGAGGGTCACGTGGGCAACGTGAACTCCGATGGCGGCGGCGCCTTCTCCTTCGAGGCCAACGAAGGTCAGACCACCTTCCGCGTGCAGGCCGGCAAGGAGGGCTACATCCCCGGTGTGGTGGAGATGGTGGTCGGTGAAGAGGCCGACGAGATGCAGGACGCTGTGCTCGAGCTCTACCCGGTGCCCGAGCGCGTGGGCTTCTACGCCGTCGACAAGAAGGGCTTTGCCCATCTGGTGGCCGAGAAGATCCAGACCAAGGGCACCGATGTGGAGGCCATCACCGGTCTGCCGAAGAACGGCGATGTGCACCTCCACACCCAGATGCCGCTGGAGTTCGTCTTCAGCAGCACGCTCCAGAGCAGTGAGCTCAGCAAGCTCGACCTGCGGCTCCACCAGCTCGACTATGTCGAGTCCCAGACCGTGCCCGGTGTGCTCGGCGAGACCGACGTCAAGATCGACCTCTGGGTCGCCAAGGATCGCTCGGAGTTCGAGCTCAAGGGCATGCCGCGGGAGAACACGTACCTCATCACCACGTCGGGCAAGCTCGAGAAGGGCACCTACGCCTTCTCCACCCAGGGTGTGCTCACCAGCGACTCGCCGGAGGCTCTCGACAAGCTCCCCGAAGAGATGCGCGTGGCCTACCCCTTCCGGGTGAACTGACTCCGGGTGTTCTGAGGGCGACGCCCCTCAGCGCATCCCGCGCCAGAGGTAGTTGAGGGCAGCGGCCGCGCTGAACTGGCGCACCCGGTGACGATCTCCGGGGAGCTGCAGGCGACGGTGGAAGGTGCCTTCGGGGCCGGCCACAGCGATGTGCACGGTGCCCACGGGCTTGTCGGGGCTGCCGCCGCCGGGTCCGGCGACTCCGGTGATGCCGATGCCCCAGGTGGTGCCGGCCCGCTGCCGGATGCCCTCGGCCAGCTGCCGGGCCACCGGTTCGCTGACGGCCCCGTGTGCTTCGAGGTCTTCGGGCCGCACGTCGCACATGCGGACCTTCGCTTCGTTGCTGTAGACCACGGCGCCCTCGAGGAGAAAGGCGCTCGAGCCGGGCGCGTCGGTGAGCCAGGCCGCGAGCCCTCCGGCCGTGCAGCTCTCGGCCAGGGCCAGGGTCTCTCCGCGCGCGACCAGTCGCTTGCCCACCTCACAGGCGAGGTCGCCCGAGTCCACCCCGAAGGCCTTGGGGCCGATGATCCCGCGGACCTCGGCCACGGCAGCCTCGCGGACCCGGTCGGGCACGTCTGCTCGGAAGACCAGCTTCACCTGGTTCTCGGGCAGCTTGGTGCGGAAGCCGATGGTCAGTCCGTCGACCTGGACCGGTCGGAGCATCTCCTCGAGAGCCGACTCGGCCACACCGATGACCCGCACGGTGTGCATGACGGGCGGTGCGATCTGGTGACGTTCCTGGATGTCGGGAGCGATCCAGGTCTCGAACATGGGCCGCATCTCGCGTGGCACGCCGGGCACGAAGTAGAGCCGGGCTTCATCTACGTCGGCGGCGAAGCCCGGCGCGGTGCCCCAGCGGTTCTCGAGCACCGTGCAGCCTGTGGGCAGCAGCGCCTGCTTTCGGTTCGCGGGTGAGATCGGGCGCCCCCAGCGGGCGTAGCGAGCTTCGATCTGCTCCATGGCCACGAGGTCTTCGACCAGCCCGGTGCCGAAGGCGAGGCTGGTGGCCTCGGCGGTCAGATCGTCGCGGGTGGGGCCGAGGCCGCCTGTGCTGATGACGATGGGCGCCAGCTCAGCGGCCTGTCGCAAGATGTCCACGAGGTCGTCCAAGCGGTCGGGCGCGGTGATCATTCGCCGCACGGGAACGCCGAGCGCCCAGAGCTGGGTGGCCAGCCAGTTGGCGTTGGTGTCGAGGGTCTGACCGGTGGTGAGCTCGTTGCCCTGGGACAGGATGACGGCTTCGGGCACATGCGCTCCGGGAATCGGTGAGAATCGGCGAGGGCGACTGGGTGCCTGGAGTTATCCCAACGCCCATGCGCGTCATCCTCGGTCTCGACGTCGGCTCCAAGGTCATCGGTGTGGCCCGGATGCTCCCGGACACGGGCGTGGCCGTTGCGCTCTGGCCCTTGAAGCGTGCGGGTGTGCGACGGGATGTCGAAGCGCTGGGACGGCGTGTCCAGGCAGGCGGCTTCGAGGTGATCGCGGTGGTGGTCGGCCTCCCGCTCGACGAGGACGGGGCCGAGCAGCGGTCCACGCGGCTGGCCCGGCAGGTGGCCGAGGCCCTCGATGCGGCCTGGCCCTGCGCGGTCCACATGCAGGATGAGACGTACAGCACGCTGGAGGCTGAGCACCGTCTTCGGGCGCGGGGAATCGCCCAGCGGAAGTGGGGTCCGCTGGTGGACGCCGAGGCCGCAGCCGTCATCCTCGAAGACTGGTCTTCCGCGCAGCACGAAGGCTGACCAGGCCGGCGCTGTGGGTTGCCCTCGGCGCCATGCATGTCGGTCAGGCGGGGGCCCTGCATGACCAGGGCCTCGGTCCCGACTACCTCGTCGGCAGGTCCATCGGTGCCATGGACGCGGCGTGGCTGGGTCGTGGACTCACCCCGGCGGTGCTGGCTGAGATGGAGCGCCTCTGGCGGGACATCGACTTCGCGGACGCCTTAGCGGCGACCTGCCCCGCAATGTGCTGGCGAGCTCGGCCATCCCGGGCAGCCGCATGCGGCGTGATCCAGGTCGGAGCGACCCCCAGCCACCCACACTCCGATCCTGAGTGCGGCCAGCCGATAGGGCCCCGGGGCCCACGCTCATCGCGCTTAGGGGCCCCGGGGCGCACACCACCAGAGAGTGAGGCATCCTCAAAGGTGCTGCCTCAGTGCACCAACCCAGGCGCGCGGACGCGCCGGAAGCTCAGAAGTAGACGCTCAGGCCCATCGTGCCCTGCACCGCGCCTGGCAGGCTGGGGTCTTCGTCGGCGACGTCGAGGTAGCCGATGTACTTGCCCTCGAAGTCGACGGCCATGTTCTCGCCCAGGGCGAATTCGACGCCCAGGCCGGCGTGGGGACCGAAGAGGGTCTCGGAGGTCTCGACGTGCTGGTAGTTCAAGCCGTCGTAGAAGGTGTCGCTGACCGAGCGCTCGTTCAAGGTCAGGCCGGCGCTGAGGTATGGACTCACGCGGGTCCAGGGGAAGGCGTAGAGCTGAACGCTGGCCTGCATGGGGTTGTTGAGGCGCTGTGCCGTGTCGTCCCAGGTCTCACTGTGGTGCTGGTAGGCGAGCTCGAGTCCCACGGACTCGACGGGGCGCCACTCCAGCTGCAGGCCGAGGCCCATGTCGCCGTACTCGCCGCCCATGTCGTAGCCGGAGCCGTAGGTGCCGGCGGTGATGCCGATGCCGAGGTCGCCGTTGCGATCGACGGCTCGGGTC
>JAERSX010000841.1 GCA_016845285.1 Deltaproteobacteria bacterium
CCGTCGCGGTGGTGGTGCTGAAGTCGGCGATGGACATGAACGTCGGCTAGGGCTTCCAGTTCCAATACCCCGGCTATGTCGCCGCTCTGGCAACCATCGTCTTCCTCTTCGGCCTGTCCCTGTTCGGGGTCTTCGAGATCCCGGCCTTCGGAGCAAACCAGGCGGCCGAGGCTCAAGATCGCGAAGGTCTGGCCGGCTACTTCCTCACCGGTGTCTTCGCCACGCTCCTGGCCACCCCCTGCAGCGCCCCCTTCCTGGGCACCGGCATGGGCTTTGCCTTCAGCCTGCCCACGTGGGGAGTCATCCTCTTCTTCGGCATCGCGGGCCTCGGTCTCGCCTTCCCGTTCCTGGTCATCGCCTTCGTGCCGGCGCTCATCAAGCTGATGCCGCGCCCTGGCGCCTGGATGGAGACCTTCAAGCAGTTCATGGGCTTCACGCTCGTCGCCACGACGATCTGGCTCTGCGACGTGCTCATCGCCCAGGTGGGCCGTGACGGGCTCATGGGCTTCCTGGCCTTCCTGATGTTCGTGGCCCTGGGTGCCTGGATCTTCGGACGCTGGGGCGGGGTCATCGAGTCGGGACGGAGGCAGTTCGTGGCCTTCGCCGTGGGTCTGGGTGTGGCCGTGGCCGCCGGCTTCTTGTTTTTGGACCTCGAGTTCGCCGAAGAGCCCACGGCCGCCGCGGCAGCGGGCGACGACGACCTCGACTTCTCCGAGACCATGCCCTGGCAGCCCTTCAGTGAGGCTGCGGTGGCCTCGTTCTCGGGCAAGCCCGTGTTCATCGACTTCACGGCCGACTGGTGCCTGTCGTGCAAGGTCAACGAGCAGGTCACCCTCGAGCAGGCCTCGGTGCGGGAGGCCTTCGACGAGCTGGGCGTGGTGCCGTTGAAGGCGGACTGGACTCGCCGGGACGAGACCATCACCAAGTGGCTCCAGCGCTTCGGAAAGGCCGGTGTGCCGTTCTACCTCGTGTTGCCGGCCGACACGGCGGCAGAGCCCATTCCGCTCCCGGAGGTCATCACCCCGGCCATCGTCATCGAGGCCGTGCAGAAGGGTGCGGGCTCCTGATCAGGCCCCCTCGCTGTCGAGGTGGGGGGTGGCATTGAGCATGTGGAGGGCGAAGCCTCCGGGGCCGTGACTCAAGAGATTGACGGCGGTGTTGCCCTGCCCGATGCGCCGGTAGTGGGCCAGCGGCAGGTCGAGGATGCTGCAGATCACGGTGCTGATGAGCATCTTGTGGCTGACGATGACGAGGGGCGCCTCAGAGGAGGCGGAGGCGACGTGCTCACGCAGGGCGGTCATGCCGCGGTCTCGACACTCTCGGAGGGTCTCCCCGCCGGGAACGCGGGCGTCTGCGGGATCGCTCACCCAGCGCTCGAAGAATTCGGGCCAGCGCTCCGGGAGGGACTTCCCGGGGTGGCCCTCCAGCTCGCCCTGATCGAGCTCCGCGAGGCGGGGTTCCAGGATCGGGTCGGCGTGGCCGGCGGCCCGTGCGATGGCGCCGGCGGTCTGAGAGGCGCGGGAGAGCGGGCTCGTCACGATGGCCTGGGCGGGGACATCCGACAGCCAGGCGCCCACGCGCGCGGCCTGGTCGAGTCCGGTGGCATCGAGGGGGATGTCCGACTGACCCAGGAAGCGACCCTGGATGTTCCAGGCGGTCTGGCCATGTCGGACGAGGATCAGCGGGATGCGGCCGCGGGCGGATTGCGCCCGCCAGGGCAGCACATTGCGGGGCAGGGTGGCCATGGGCTATTCGGTAAGCCGCCTGACCCTCTCCAGTCCAGGGAAGTCTACCCATGGCCGGTCGCAAGAAAGGCTTCGATCCACTCTCGAGCCTGTTCGAGATCCCTGATCCCGCTGCAGGTGTGCCCCTGCCGCCCATCGAACCGCCCGACGAGCTCGATGGACTCCATGGGGGCGGTCGCACCTTCGAGATGACCGATCCGTTCTACCAGGCGCCTCCGGGCATCGAGGTGACCGAGTCGGTGGAGCCACCGGGTGATTTCCCGTCGGAGCCCACCCAGGTGTCCATGGTTGCACCGGTCATCGATGCTCCTGCTGGACGGGTGTCGGCCTTCGACCCACCTTCCTCTCCGGGCTTTGCGCCTCCGGACCCGTTCCCAGCGGTCCCGGCTGCTCCGGTGTCGCCCGAGGATTCTGCTCCATCTGATCCCCCGGCCCCAGAACCAGAGCCAGAGCCAGAGCCAGAGCCAGTGGAACCCGCCGGCCCATCCGACGAGGAGAAGGTGCGCATCGCTCGCGCCCTCGTGGCGGCTGCCGCAGCCAAGGCGAGTGCAGCCAAGGCGGGCGCAGCGAAGAAGCCGGACGGTGAGAGCAGCCCGGCCGCCCGCCGAGCGGCCAAGGCCTCCACGTCACAGGCCCCGGCCCCTGCTGCCAAGCCAGCGAGCCGCCTGGACTCCCTGGCCGCCCGTACCCGTCGACCGGTCTCCGCGCTGGAGGCGGCTCGCGCAGCCGCTGCCGCCGAGGCCGCGCGCGCCGAAGAGCTGGCTGCAGCCGCGCCGACCGCACCTGTGGCGGTGGAGCCTCCCGCAGATGGTGCAGAGCCCTCCGAGGCCGAGAAGGCGCGCATTGCCAAGGCGCTGGTGGCTTCGGCTGCGGCCAAGCTGAAGAGCCGTGACCGCGCGTCTTCGTCTGCGTCCGAGTCAGGCCCGTCGGACTCCGACAAGGTCCGCATCGCCAAGGCCGTTGCTGCTGCGGCCGCGGCCCGTGCGGCCGCTGATGCCGAGGCCGCTGTCGAGCTGTCGGAAGAGATCGGCGAGGCCGAAGAAGAGACCGGTTCCCGTCTCGACACGCTGGCCAACCGGGCACGACGGCCTGTCTCCGCCCTCGAGGCGGCCCGGGCCGCAGCGGCAAGAGAGGACAAGGCCAAGGTGAAGAAGCGTCGCCTGGAGGCGGAGAAGCGCCGCGCCCAGGCCCGTCAGCGAGAGCACAAGCTCACCGACCAGATCCAGAAGAGACTGCCCACCTGGCTGCCGGGTTCGAGCGACATGTACGTCGCCAACGCCATGATCATCGACCAGCGGGAGGTCCACAAAGACCTCTGGCGGGCCCACCGAGGAAACTTTGTCGCCGAAGGAGAGCTGGAGCGGGCCGTGAGCGCCGTGGCCGTGCTCAATGCCCTCGAGCACATCGGCGAGGGCCAGCTCATCGCGGCCCACGTGGTCACCGATGCCAGCGACTACCT
The DNA here is from genome assembly GCA_016845285.1 of Deltaproteobacteria bacterium. Taxonomy (GTDB): domain Bacteria; phylum Myxococcota_A; class UBA796; order UBA796; family UBA2385; genus BH17. The sequence goes on from JAERSX010000841.1 coordinate 3,205, forward strand.
GGTCTGGCTCGATCTGGAACGGCAAGGGCTCGTCGCCGCATTTGCGGACGCCCGCGCCTTCTTCTCGGCTCCCTCGACGGAGTGAGGCCTGTCAGGTGCTCGGGCCCCACGGTCCGTCGAGCCATCGAGCCAGGACGAGCGCGCTCCACAGCCGGCGACGGTGGTCGGCGCGGCCCTGTCGGTGCTCGTCGATGGCACGGGTGAGCGTGGCGGCCGGGATCCAGTCGGCCAGACGCTGTGGCAGTTCGTCCAACATCGCCGTCGCAGGACCGCGTAGCCAGGGACCCACGGGGGCTCCGAAGCCCTTCTTCTTTCGGGTGAGCGCTGCCGGGAGGATCTCGTCGGCCATGGCCCGCTTGAGGACGATCTTCGTCTGGCGCGGCTTGAGCTTCATCTGGGTGGGGATGTCTGCGGCCAGCTCGACGACGGAGTGGTCCAAGAAGGGGCTCCGGACCTCGACGCCGTGAGCCATGCTGGCTCGGTCCACCTTCACCAGCACACCGTCCGACAGGTACATCCGCTGGTCCAGGTACATGGCGCGCGCCACCGGGTCGCCCTCGGCCTGTGCTCTCTGGGCGTGGGCGTCGACCTCTGCGAACTCGATGGCATCACGACCTACCCCCAGCTCTTCGGGCAGCCAGGCCCCCATCCAGAGCTGGTGGCGGCGATGCCAGTCCAGGCCCAGCCCCTCAGTGAAGCGACGGGCCATGTAGTCGCGACTCACGCCCTCGTGCGTGGTGGGCATGCGGCTGGCTGCGCGCCCGAGGAGACCCCGGACGGGGGTGGCTGCCCGCGCCAGCAGGTGGGCCATGTAGGTGGGGTAGCCAGCGAAGGACTCGTCGGCGCCGTCGCCGGAGAGCACGCACCGGAGCCCGGCCTCTCGCACGGCGGCCATCAGCTTCCAGGTGGGCAACAAGGAGCTGTCGGCCAGAGGCTCGCAGAGCGATGACGTGATCTGGTCGAGGAGCACGGGCAGATCGTCGGGTCCAAAGTGCACCTCGGTGTGGTGCGTGCCCAGATGTGCTGACACGGCGCGGGCGTCTTCGGACTCGTCGAAGCCGGGGGAGTCGACCGCCACGGAGAAGGTGCGCAGGGGTCCCTCGGTGCGGCTGGCCGCCAGGGTGCTCACCGTGCTGGAGTCGAGGCCGCCGCTCAACAGGTAGCCGAGGGGGACATCTGCCCGCATGCGATGGAGGGTCGCGACCTGCAAGGCGCCATGGAGCGACGTCGCCCACTTCTTGAGCGAGCCCTCTCCTGGTCCGCGAGGCACGGGAGGGGTCCAGTAGCGCCAGGTGCGCAGCCCGCTCGGATCGAGCTGGAGGCACATCCCTGGCTCGAGCTTGCGGATCCCCGCATAGATGGAGCGGGGAGTGGGGACGTACTCCCAGAGCAGGTACTGGCGTATCGCCACCGGATCGAGGTCTCGGTGCACCTCGGGGTGCTGCAAGAGGCCCTTGATCTCGCTGGAAAAGGCGATGCCTCCGTCGGGCAAGAGTGCGTAGTAAAGGGGCTTCTGGCCCATGCGGTCGCGCACCAGGGACAGCCGCCGCTCGGCCACATCCACGGCGGCGATGGCGAACTGGCCGACCAGCCGGGGGAGGGCGCCGTCCACGCCCTGGCGGGCGATGAGTGCGGCGATGACCTCGGTGTCGCCGTCGCTGCGCATGCTGACGTCGAAGCCCGTCAGCTCGCCTCTGATGCGCTTGTAGTTGTAGATCTCGCCGTTCTGTACGACGTGGTAGCGCCCCGTCTGGGGATCGGCGACGGGCTGGAGGTTGCCTTCGGGATCGATGATGGCCAGGCGCTGCACGCCCAGGGCCGCATACGGGTCCACGCCACCCAAGGCACGTAGCTGATGGTCGTCTGGCCCGCGGTGGGCCAGGGCCGAGGTCATGGCTCGCACGTGTCGAAGCACGGCGGGCTCACTGCGATGGGGGTGGAAGACCCCCGCGATACCGCACATGGCTCAGTTCTCGCGGTCGAGGAGGGACACCGTCATGGCGGCATGATGCCACCACATCGCGAGCCGGGCTCCAGTGGACGTCGCTGTACGCCCTCAGGGGCTGGTCCGTTGGGGGGGATGGAAGATGGAAGATGGGTGGCTGCTGGGAAGGTTGCCTCGTCAGCGGATCAGGCGCCCTGTCGACCTGCCGTGCGGTGCTGTCGCGCTTCGTCGTGGATGGTGTCGACGCCGTCGAGGTTGCGGACCTCTCGGATCCGGTACGGGGCCTTGGCCTGGATCTCGTAGTGCATGCGGATCAGTACCTCGGCGATGATGCCGAGGGTGACCTCTACGATGCCCACCAGGGCGAGCATGGGGCAGACGACCGTGAGGCAGGCGGCCATGATCGGGGCGTCGAAGACGGTCCATGCCAGCGCGGCCACCACACCGGTGACCATGCCAGCGAAGACCAGCAAGAAGCCGAGCCAGCCAAAAAAGTAGATGGGCGTGACGTAGAAGTCGCGCAGGAATTTGACCGTGGTGAGGTCGAGCAGCACCTTTGGAATTCGGCGCAGGCCGTACTTGCTCACGCCGCGGGTACGTGGCCGGTGGCCCACGGGGATCTCGACCAGGCGAGCGCCGGCCCAGGTCACGTAGATGGGGATGAAGCGATGCATCTCGCCGTACAGCGGGATGCCCTGGATGAACTCGGCCTTGTAGACGCGCAGCGTGCAGCCATAGTCGTGGAGCGGCACGTTGCTCAGGCGGCTGATGAGCCAGTTCGCCGCCTTGCTGGGCAAGGTGCGCGTCAGCAGAGCGTCCTTCCGGTCCTTGCGCCAGCCGCAGACCACGTCGGCTTCGGGAATGTGCGCCAGCATGCCAGGGATGTCAGCGGGTACGTTTTGGAGGTCCGCATCCAGGGTGACGATGAGGTCGGCCTGTGCGTGTCGGATGCCAGCGGTGAGTGCGGCGGTCTGCCCGTAGTTGCGCACGAAGTGGACCACCCGGGCGCGGGGATCGCGCGCTGCGATGGCGTCCAGCACCCGGGCTGAGCCGTCGAGGCTGCCGTCGTTGACGTAGATGACCTCGAAAGGAACGGCGACGAGCGCCTCGAGGATCTCCGTGTGGAGGGGCTCGAGGTTCTCGGCCTCATCAAAGACCGGAATGACCAGGCTCACGCTGGGAGGGGGCACCGCACCGTCCATGGGGGGATCATCCCACGCGAGGTCGTGCCTGTCCCGATCGGTAGCCGGTCGATCTACCCGACGATGCCGACCCGTTCGTCGGCCCCGGCTTGACGAGGAGGCCCGAGACGAGGTATCCCTCCGGCCCGGCTTGGGCCGGGCAGCGCGCCCGAGCCCCAAGAGTCGAGAGAGGTGAATCCGTGAGCGTGACCCTGCGGGGCTTCGTCTTCCTGGACAGTCTTCAGCCCCAGCTGGCGGCCTTCACCGGCACCACCTGTCGTGGCTTCTTGCCCCTTGCTGGGCAGGCATCCCTGTGGGTCGAGACGGCCCCTGGCATGATCATCAACCGCGTGACCGACGTGGCGCTCAAGGCGACCGAGTCGGTGCCGGCGGTGCAGGTGGTCGAGCGTGCCTTCGGGCTCCTCGAGATCCACCACGACGACAAGGGTGAGGTCCTGAGCGCTGGCGATGCCATCCTCGACTACCTCGACCTGAAGCGTGACGATTGCGCCAAGCCGCGCGTCGTCTCGAACCAGGTCATCCGGTCCATCGAGGCCTACCAGGCCCAGATCATCAACCGGAACCGTCGCGGCATGATGCTCATCCCTGGCGAGAGCCTGTTCATCCTCGAGACCGAGCCGGCCGCTTGGATCGTGGCTGCGGCCAACGAGGCCGAGAAGGCCGCCAACGTGAGCCTCGTGAACCTCCGTCCCTTCGGCGCCTTCGGACGCCTCTGGATGAGCGGCAGCGAGAGCGAGATCGACAGCGCCCGTGAGGCCGCCATCGCCGCCGTCGAGGCCCTGGCCAACGGCTGAGCGGCACGCTCGCCAACCTTTGATTCCCTTATTTCTACCTGATTTCCTGATTCAACACAGCTCCACGCACAGACACGGAGAACTTCAATGGCCAACCCGAAGGGCAACGCGCTCGGGATGATCGAGACCAAGGGCCTCGTCGCGATGATCGAGGCTTCCGATGCGATGGTGAAGGCCGCCAATGTCGAGCTCATCGGCATGGAGAAGATCGGCGGCGGCTACGTCACCGCCATCGTCCGCGGCGATGTCGCTGCCGTCAAGGCGGCCACCGATGCCGGCGCCCGGCAAGCACAGCGCGTCGGCGAGCTGGTCAGCGTGCACGTGATCCCGCGCCCGCACACCAACATCGACGACGTTCTGCCCCTGGGCCGCGGCCCCGCGAAGAACGGCTGAGCCTCGCATGAAGCTCGGGCGCATCGTCGGCACGGTCGTCTCGACCCGCAAGGACGAGAAGATCGTGGGGCTTCGGCTCTACGTGGTTCGCGACCTCACCATGGAGCTGGACGGAAAGTCCTCCTTCGTGGTGGCCGCAGACACCGTGGGAGCCGGGGTGGGTGAGGTGGTCCTCTACGCCAGCGGCTCCAGCGGCCGGCAGACGAAGGTCACCTCTGGAAAGCCCGTCGACGCCTGCATCATGGCCATCGTCGACACCATCGACTTCGAAGGGAAGGTGGTCTACGACAAGGCCACTGCGGAGTACACCGGCCCCTCCGAAGTCGCGGAGGCTGAAGGCTGATGTCGACCCTGGACCACAAGCAGATCTCCCAGCTCGTGGAGCGGGTCCTCGGTCAGCTCCAGGGGGGCGCTGAGCCCACCCGGCTGGCCGACGTGCCCGACCGCCTGCATGGTGTCTACGAGAGCGTGGACGACGCCGTGGGCGCCGCGCGACAGGCGCACGTCCTGCTCAACGAGATCCCGCTGGAGAAGCGGCGGGAGATCATCGCGAACGTGCGCCGCCGTGCCGCCGAGAACGTCCAGACCCTGGCGTCGATGGCCGTCGAGGAGACGGGCCTCGGTCGGGTCGAGGACAAGATCAAGAAGAACCTGTTGGTCATCCACAAGACCCCAGGCGTCGAGATCCTCCAGCCCGAAGCGTTCACGGGCGACAACGGCCTCACCTTGATGGAGCGAGCGCCCTTCGGCGTCATCGGCTCCATCACCCCGTGCACCAACCCATCCGAGACCATCATCAACAATGGCATCGGCATGGTGGCTGGCGGCAACGCCGTCGCCTTCAACGTGCACCCCGCCGCCAAGCGCACCAGCGCCTACTGCATCGACCTGATCAACAAGGCGAGCATGGAGGTCGGCGGGCCCGAGAACCTCATGACCTGCGTGGCCTCGCCCACCATTGCCTCGGCCGGCACGCTCATGAAGCACGCCGGTGTGAACCTGGTGGTGGTGACGGGCGGTGGCGCCGTGGTCACGGCCGCCATGAACTCGGGCAAGAAGTGTGTGGCCGCCGGGCCCGGCAACCCACCCGTCGTCGTCGACGAGACCGCCGACCTGGACCGCGCAGCTCGCGGCATCGTGGATGGCGCCAGCTTCGACAACAACGTGATCTGCACCGATGAGAAGGAGGTCATCGCAGTCGAGAAGATCTTCGACGGCCTCATCGATCGCATGGAGGCCTACAAGTGCGTGCGCCTCCGCAACCACCAGATCACGCGCCTCGAGAAGCTCATCCTTACCCCCGACCGGGAGCACATCAACCGCGCCTGGGTGGGCAAGTCTCCCTGCGAGATGCTCCGGCAGATCGACGTGCCCTTCAAGGGTGACCCGCGGCTCATCATCTGCGAGGTCCCCTTCGAGCACCCCTTCATCCAGCTCGAGATGCTCATGCCGGTCATCGGCCTGACGCGGGCGAAGGACGTGCACGAGGCCATCGACCTCGCCGTGCAGGCCGAGCACGGCTACCGTCACACTGCGGGCATGTACAGCCGGAACCTCGATGCCTTGCACCGCATGGCGCGGGTCATCAACTGCAGCATCTTCGTCAAGAACGCTCCCGACTACGCAGGTCTGGGCTTCGGTGGCGAGGGCTACACGAGCTTCACCATCGCCTCGCCGACGGGCGACGGCCTGACCACGGCCCGGACGTTCACGCGCGAGCGCCGCTGCACCCTGGCGGGCTACTTCCGCTTCGTCTGAGGGCTAGCTGATGTCGTCGGACGCCCTTGCGTTGATCGAGCTGGACAGCGTGGCCCGCGGGCTGCGGGCCCTCGACTTGCTCGTGAAGAAGGCACCGGTCGAGGTGCTCGAGGGCAACCTGGTGGAGCCGGGGCGCTACCTGCTGCTCTTTGCTGGTGGTGTGGCCGAGGTGGAAGAGAGCTACGCCGAGGTCATGGAGTACGGCGCCAGCGCCATCTCCGACCGGATGTTCCTGCCCTTCGCCCACCCCCACCTGCTGCGGGGCCTGCGGGGCCACGAGCAGACAGGGACCGCCGACGAGCTCGACACGCTCGGGGTCATCGAGGGCACCTCGGTGGCCACCATCCTTCACGCCGCCGACCGCTCCCTGAAGGACGCCGACGTGACCCTCGCTGGAGTCCGTGTGGCCGGCGCCCTGGGTGGTCGTGCCTACTACGTGGTCTACGGCGTGCAGCACGACGTCGAGGCCGCCATCGACGCGGGCCGTGCCATCCTGGAGGCGGCTGATCGCCTTCATCACACCGAGTGCATCGCCCGCCCCCATGAAGACATGGTGGGCTGGCTCTTGCGTCCCACCCCCTTCGGCCTCGCACGACGGCCTGGATAGGA
>JAERSX010000842.1 GCA_016845285.1 Deltaproteobacteria bacterium
GCCCACGCCCTCCCCAGAGGTACCAGTTCTTCGGGGCACGGCGTCCGACAGGTCGGCCATCTGCTCCTGCTATAGGCTCACCGCCTCGGAGCCCCATGTCCCGCCCGCCATTCCAGCTCATCCGCAGCTTCGTGCTGGCCGACTTCATCACCCTGGGCAATGCGGCCGCCGGCACCGCCGCCATCCTGCTCTGCCTCGACCACATGGATGTCGGCGATCCTCGAAAGCTCTGGCTGGCCCTGGCCCTCATCCCGGTGGCCTTTGTCTGCGACGCCGCCGACGGCATGGTGGCACGCTGGCGCCACCGCCAGTCCCCCTACGGTGCCGACCTCGACTCCCTGGCCGACATCGTCTCCTTCGGAGTGGCCCCGGCGGTGCTCGCCTACACCCTGGGCTTGCGCGGACTGTGGGATCTGCTGATCCTGCTCATCTTCGTCTGCTGTGGCGTGGCCCGTCTGGCACGCTTCAACGCCACCGCCGACGAGCTGTTGACCGACAAAGGCAAGGTGGCCTACTTCGAGGGCACGCCCATCCCCGTGAGCCTCCTGCTCGTGGGCCTGTTGGCCGTGCTCTTCGGCACCGGGCGGGTGGATGAGGCTCTACCGCTCGGTGAGATCGTTCTGTTCGGTGGCCGCTTCCACTGGCTGAGCCTCGCGTGGTTGGGCGTGGGTAGCTTGATGGTGTCCACCATCCGCATACCCAAGCCGTGAGCAATCCGTGGGTCTTCGCCTTCGCCGACCCAGCCGTCAATATCCGCACACCAACCACCAGACCTAGGCATTGTCTACATACAACCACCAGAACCGTGGTATCCTCTGGCTTGGCACCCTCTTTCTGCGGGAGTGCTCATGCCAAGCCCCACCTTGCTGTACGTGGACCAGCGACACTTCTCAGGCCTGTCGGACCGAGCCCCCGTGCGGGTCTGGCGCAACCGCCTCGAGCAGGCCGACCTGCTGACATCGTCAGGTGACGGGATCTCGGAGACCGGTAGCCCGGCCCACCGCCTCGCGGTCGTTCATGCCTCGCTGAAGTGGGCTGAGCGGGAGGAAGGGCGGGTCGACTCTGCGACCGATGATCCACCACTCCGACTGCCCAAGGTGCCCGACTGGACACTGCTGGCCATCCCCCTGATGTTCGCCGGGACGTGGTACCTCGCGGGCCTGTTCATCGCCCTCCTGGGCACGGGCTTGGCGGTGGGCATGACCCTCGGCGTCCTGGTGGTCCAGACACGCGAGGCAGATCGAGAGCGTCGAGACGAGGTGCGCCAGGGCGCTCAGGAGCGGGTGAAGTCCGCCCGGCGTGAGCTGGTCGCGGCGATGGAGGCCTTCCACAGCGAGCCCTTCGCCTGGCGCCGAGGCGACACCCTCGTGGTGTGCTGTCCAGATCTCTACCTCCTCCGCGATCACCTCGAACGTGCGGAGCACGGCAGCCGTCAGTACACCGATCTGCAGGCCCACATCGGCGCCCTCGAGGTGCGCATCGAGGAGCTCGCCGAGGACCTCACCGAGGGCTGGAGCACGATCGGCCTGACCAGCGAGCTCGCCGTCTCCGACGAAGACACCATGGCCGGCCAGAGCCACAGACCGACCACCGCCGCCCCCCTCTCAGCCTCTCAGGACGACGAGGTCCCCGAGGAGATCGTGGTGCCCGACCACGCCTTCGAGCAGGCCGAGACCAACGCTTCCTGAGAGCAGGGATCAGCGGCTCGCTCCTGGCGTCTTCCGCTACCAGCCCTCCGCGCAGAGGCGCTCGGTGTCGTCATCCCAGCTCGACATGCCGTTGAGGATGAGGCGCTGCACGCCCTCCGAGTCGGTGGTGTACCCGGCTCCGTAGTCGCCCTGGCGCCACATTCCGTAGACGTGCACCAGCTCACCCGGCGACCGCTCCCAGAAGGCCTCGATCTGGTAGTCCTGGTCCATCGACTTCTTGCTGCCCTCATCGAAGGCTGCGGGCTGGGTCATGTAGGTGCGCGCGAAGACGACGGGGCCGTGGGGCAGGTCGTCCTCATCCAGCTCACTCACTCGCCTCAGGGCACCGCGGGAGGTCGCCTCGTAGGTCGCGCCCAGCAGGGTCACCTCGTAGGTCAGATCCCACTCCAGGGTTGGGCTGTCGCCGGCCACGAAGGCGTCCACGTCTTCATCGTAGCTGCGGGTGTAGCTGTCGTAGTTGCCCGGGTACAGCACGTCCTGTTCGGCCACCACCAGGACGTCCACCAGGGTGTCCAGGCTGCAGATCACCGGGCGGACCAGGTAGATGCCCTGGGCTTGTGCAGGATCGGCATCGTCGCGCCCCACCTGGGCGACCTCGGAGCCATCCAGGGCGCTGATGGTGCCGTCACTCACCTCGTCGATGGTGTCAGCGCCCACCACATCGTGGAGGTTGACCGCGGCCTCGGCCAGCTCGGCATCGTCGCCCTCGTCGAAGTTCTGCCAGAGGTAGTGGACCAAGCCGTCGAGGTCGGTGGGAGCGGGCTCGACCTTCTTGCAGGCCGCAGCCACGGGCAAGACCAGGAGCCACAGCGGGCGGTGGGACATGGAGACACTCCCGTGCCGCACCCTTAGCGTGCTGCCAGCGGCATCCGCGCTACCTTGGTCGGGGCGGTGCTACGGTGCCCGCCTGGAGAGCCAACGTGCGCGTCGCCTGCCTGATCGGCCTGCTGGTGGTCGGATGTGAGTCCGAGCCCGAGCCCGCCGTCGCCACGCCGCCGCCCACCGAGCGCCCCACGCCAGCCGGCGACATCGAGGGCGGCCCCGAGCCCATGCCCACCTCGGGAACGGCACCCCTGGCGGTCTCCCTGCCCGCGGGGCTCTTCACGAGTGCAGAGGTGCAGTGTGCCGGCGGATTCACCGAGCAAGGATTCCCCGAGGATGCCGGCGCCAACGAGCTTCTGATGGTCCACGGCCTCCCCGATGGAGAGTCCTGTGCGCTGTTCCTCAAGGGCGACATGGTGAGTCGACACGCACCGGTGACCGCCGGCCAGCGCTGGGCCTGCAAGTTTCGCAAGGCCGAGGCCCGCTGCAAGCTCCTGGGCGGGCCGCCGGAACCCACCGTGCCCACCCCAGAGGACTGGCCCTGGGACAAGG
>JAERSX010000843.1 GCA_016845285.1 Deltaproteobacteria bacterium
GCCCAACGTCGCCGGCGCGGCCCACCCCGTGACTCAGCTCTCCGCAGACCCCGAGGAGAACGCGCGGCTCTGGGCTCAGCTTCCGCCCATGGACGGTCTCAACCTCACGAACGGCCTCGTCGAGGGAGCCGCCACCCTCCTCGAGCATCCTCGCCTGACCGTTGCCGGGGGCGAGCCCATGCCGGTGCTGGCGGTCCGTGAAGTCGGGGCCGGTCGCACCATGGCGCTCGGGGTGGACAGCTCCTGGCGGTGGAGCTTCACCGAAGCGGGTGCTGGTCGCGGCAACCAGGCCTACCTGCGCTTCTGGAAGAACGCCATGCGCTGGCTGGTGGCCGACCCCGAGGACCGCCGGGTGGTGGTCAGTCCGTCGCGAGAGAACGTGCTCTTGGGCGATGAGGTTCGCCTCGTGGTGAGTGTGCGTGACGCTGGCTACGGCCCTGTGGCCGAGGCACGGGTGACGGGGCAGATCGTCGGTCCAATGGGCGAGCATCACACCTTCGAGGTGACGACGGATGGCTCGGGCGAGGGCCGGACGGCGTTTATGCCCAAGCGCCGTGGTGCCCATCGGGTCAGCGTGTCGGTGGCCGGCCCCCAGGGCGATCGCGGCGAGTCCGTCTTCGCCGTGAGTGCACGGGACCCTGAGCTCGTGGAGATCGTGCCGGATGGGCAGTTCCTGAGCGAGCTGGCCAGCAGCTATGGCGATCGCGGTGCCTACCACGCACCTGGCGACCTCTCGGCGCCCCTCGTCGACGAAGCCGCGGGCCGCACCGTCGAAGACCGACGTGAGACCCCCTTGGCCACTGCACCCTTGGTGGCCGTGATCTTCGGGCTGCTCGCGAGCCTTGGCTGGTGGTTGCGACGACGCGGTGGTTCCAGGTAGAGCGCCGGTAATCTTCGGGAGGGCCCCCGAACGCTTCCCTCGATAGACTCCCTGCGATCCGTGGTCGCAGACAGGCGATCGGGACAGGTTGATGAAACCGGGGGCCGGGCACGCTCCTTGCACAATGTCGCCCGTGTCTCTTGGAGGCTTCATGTCGTTCATGCGCACCCCCGTCGCGCTGCTGTTCACCACGCTCCTGGCTTGCAGCGGCACGCCGAGCTCCGATGCTCCTGAGCCTTCCGATGTGGATGGCACCGAGGTCGGGCCCGACATCCCGAGCGAAGTGGGGGCGGTGGAAGACCCGAGCGGCATGGTGCGGCGCATCCGGGCCGTCGGGCCACAGGGGGAGGTGCCGGAGGCCTTGATCATCCATCTGGGTGAGAAGCTCTTCCGCTACGACCAGGTGGGCAATGGTGCCCCTGACGGCACCACCTTCGAGTTCGAGCCTGCCCTCGAGGGTGAGCTGACGGTGGGCTCGCGGGACAGCCTGCGCTTCGAGCCCGCTGGGGGCTTCCTCCCGGGCACCCACTACGACGTGAAGATCAGCTCGCTTGGCCTGCCCGAGGAGACGATCCCAACCCCCGATGGCGCCGACTGGAGTGCCAGCTTCGACACCGTGCCGCTGATGTTCCTCCGAGTGGCCACCCAGAGTCGTGATCTGTCGACGGGCCACACCGAGCTGGACCTCGTGTTCACCGCACCGGTCGAGTCGTCCGAGGTCGCCAGTCGGATCAGCTTCAAGCACGGCGATCGCGCCGTGAAGCCCCACTGGATCCGCCCGGGAGACGAGCCCAACGAAGTGCGGGTCCGCTTCCAGGACAAGCGTCTACGCGAGGCGGGTGCGCTCACCGTCGGGCTCGGCAAGGGCGTGCCCTTGGCCAGCGATGGGGGCATCACTGCACCGGCCGCTCAGCACACCCTGGCGCTCAAGGGAGGCGAGCCCATCGAGATCCTCGAGGTTGCCGTGAAGGAGGGGGTCAACGGTCACTACCTCGACGTCGTCTGCAAGGACGACGCGGTGGAGGAGGAGCGCTACTGGTGGGACCCGGAGACCTACGACGGTTGGTGGGTCTCCCAGCGCTGCCAGCTGTCCGAGGACGAGGTGGCCACGGCCGTGCGCGTCTCGCCGGCCGTCGAGCTGACGGTCGCTGCAGGCCCGGCTGGCTTTCGCCTCTTCGGCGACTTCGAGCAGGGCGACTACGAGCTCACCATCGATGGTGGTGCCGAGACCGTCGACGGTGGCGTGCTCGAGGAAGCCTGGGTGGGCACGCTCCGTGTGCCCGAGCGCACCCCGCGGCTGAGCTTCGTCACCAAGGGGCGCTACCTGCCGCGCTCAGCCTGGCAGGAGCTGAGCCTCCAGCATCTCAACGTCGAAGAGGCCCAGCTGGAGATCCGCCACGTGCCGCCCGAGAACCTCGTGTTCTGGATGACTGGCAGCGAGCGCACCAGCGAGCGCACCGCAAACCTCGTCCTGGACACCGAGGTGGCCCTCGGTGGCGTGGCCGATGTGGAGCACACCAGCCACGTGGACGTGGGCCGTCTCTTGCCCACGGTGGAGCGCGGTATCTACGAGGTGCGCGTACAGAGCGAGGGCGCGAGGGATGCAACCCGCATCCTCCTCACCGACATGCATCTGGTGGTGAAGCGGGCTGAGCGCGATCCGGCTGCGCCCTTTGCTGACGCCGTCTGGGTCTGGGCCCTCGATGTGCACGACAACCGCCTGCTGTCCGGCGTCGATGTCGATCTCGTGTCGCCGAGTGGCCGCACCTTGTCCAGCTGCGAGACCGACTCCGGGGGCAGCTGTGTGCTGCGGCCCTCCGTCGATGCCGTCGATCAGGTGGAGCCTGTCGCTGTCATCGCCACCAAGGGTGACGACCTCACCTACCTCGCCTTCGGCGACCTCGAGTTGTCCACTGAAGAGGACATCAGCGGCCTGCCCTACAGGGGCGAGGCCTCGGTCAAGGCGGCCATGTACAGCGATCGCGGTGTCTACCGCCCGGGCGACACGGCGCATGTGGCCGCCCTCGTTCGAGATCCCTCCTTCGTGGCCCCTGAGGCCGGTCTGCCTGTTGTGCTGAAGCTGTACGACCCCCGCGACAAGGAGCTTCGCCGCACCGTGCTGGCCACCGACGCCGCGGGCATGCTCGCCCACGACCTCACCTTCGCCGACTTCGCCACCACCGGCAGCTACCGAGTGGCCCTCGAGGTGGGCGGTGACGAGGTGGGACAGCTCGGCTTTGCCGTCGAGGAGTTCGTGCCCGAGCGCATGAAGGTCGACGCGGTCTCCGATGACTTCGGCACCCTCCCAGACCAGCCCGTGGCCGTCGACGTCGAGGCCCGCTGGCTGTTCGGTGGTGTGGCCGACGATGCGCGCGTGGAGCTTCGCTGCGATCTGGCGCACACGCCCTTCCGTCCTGCCCAGCAACGCAACTACCACTACGGCCTGGCCCGCATGGGCGAGAAGCTCCCGAGGCCCGTGAGCTTGGGCACCATCGAGGGTCGCCTCGATGGCGATGGCCTCGGCAAGCTGGACTGTCCTGCCGCACTCACGGGTGGCGGCTTCCTGGGGTCTGGCCAGATGCGGGCCCACGTGGCCGTGTTCGAAGGAGAGAGTGGGCGCACCACCAAGGCCCTCGCCACCTCACCCGTTCACCCCGAGAGCTTCTACCTCGGCACCAAGCTGAACTCGGACAAGGTGTCACGCGGTGATCGCGTCGAAGTCGAGGGCGTTGTCGTCGACTGGGAGGGGGCCCTCAGCTCCGACGAGGCGCCCGCCGAGGTGAGCCTCGAGATCTTCCGTCTCGACGAAGAGGTGGGCTGGATCTGGGACGACTTCGAGGACACCAGCCGCTACCGACGCATCCTCCGACGGGTGTCTGTGGGCAGCGAGCAGCTGCCGGTGGCTCAGGCCCGCTTCAGCCACAGCTTCACCGCGCCCGCCTCCGCGGCCGGCTGGCTCTTCGTGGTGCGTGCCGGTGATGCTCGTACCGAGCACTACGTCGAGGGCTCGGGCCGCCGCTATTGGTGGGAGCCGGGGGAAGATGTGGTCGATCAGACCCCTCGCCCCCAGAAGCCCACCTCGTTGGCGCTGGCGGTGCCCACCGAGATCGAGGTCGGAGAGAAGGTCTCGGTCAGCAGCACGGTGCCCTACGGCGGCCGTCTGCTCTGGACGGTCGAGACCGACGGCGTGCTGCACAGCACCTGGCAGACCGTGGATGCAGGTCCCGTTGCCTGGGACTTCACACTCAGTGAGTTCGACCCCAACGTCTACGTCAGCGCCCTGCTGGTGAAGGATCCTCACCTGGAGAGCGGCGCCAGCTTCTTCCCCGACCGCGCCCACGGCGTGGCGAGCGTGCGCGTCGCGCCGGTGGACTACCGCATGGACGTGGCGCTGAAGGTACCCGAGGAGGTCCAGCCCTACGGACCCCTCGAGGTGAAGCTCGATGTGGGAGCCGGTGAGGCCGGTCGCGTCGCCACGGTGGCCGTGGTCGACGAGGGGATCCTCCAGCTCACCGACTTCGAGAGCCCCGACCCCCTCGCCACCATCTTTGCTCGTCGGGCCCTCGGCGTCGACAGCTTCGAGACGGTCGGCTGGACCATGCTCTCCGCGCCGAGTGGCGCGAGCCGGAGCCACGGGGGCGACGCCGATGGAGGCGACGGCGGTCGCGTCCAGATGGTCAAGCCGGTGGCGCTGTGGTCGGGCGTGGTCGAGGTTCCCGCCAACGGCAAGCTCACCGTGCCCTTCGACATTCCCGGCTACCGCGGCCAGGTCCGTGTCATGGCCGTCGTGGCATCTGGCGACCGCATGGGCTCTGCGGACGCAGACGTCCTCGTGCGCGATCCCCTGGTCCTGCAGACGACCCTGCCGCGCTTCCTCGTGGGGGGCGATGAGGCCGACATTCCCGTCTTCGTCAGCAACATGAGCGGCGCCGATCGCACCGTCAAGGTGTCGCTGGAGGTCGAAGAGTTCGGCCCCATGACCGGCGCGCCGGGCGAAGCCGTGCGCATCACAAGCCCGGTCAGTGCCACCTTGAACCTGCCCGACGGCGAGAGCGGCACGGCGGTCTTCGAGGTGCAGGTGGGACGTGTGCCCTCCTCGGCTCGATTCCGCGTGCTCGCGCAGGCCGACGATCTCACCTCCCGAGAGGAGCTCGAGGTCCCCTTGATGCCGGCCGAGCCCGAGTCCCGACAGACCCAGCGGATCGCCCTCACATCAGGGGCGAACGACCTCTCCGGCAAGCTCACCGGCTGGGCCCCCGGGTCCGATCGCACCACATTCTGGGTGACCACCAACCCCTACGCGGAGTCGCTCAGCCACCTCCGCTACCTCGTCCGCTATCCGTACGGCTGCATCGAGCAGACCACCTCGAGCACGCGGCCTCTGCTCTACGTCTCTTCTCTGGTCCAGGACCTCGACCCTGACCTCGTGTCCATGGGTGAGGTCGACGAGATGGTGAGCCACGGCATCGAGCGTGTGCTCAGCATGCAGACGGCCCAGGGAGGCTTCGGATACTGGCCGGGTGCCTCGTCTCCCAGCCTCTGGGGCACCGCCTACGGCAGCCACATGCTGCTCGACGCCCGAGAGGCCGGCCACACCGTGCCCGAGGCTGCCCTGACAGAGGCCCTCGACTACCTGGAACGCGAGGTCGGCGGTCGCGCCGGCGGAGACGACCATCGGACCTTGGCTTACGCCCACTACGTGCTTGCGCTGAGTGGCAAGGGGCATCCCGAGCAGGCAGCCGAGCTGCTGGAGCGTCTGCCCGCCGAGGAGACCGACAACCGTCGGTGGCGTCGCTTCCGGACCTATGAGGCGCGCTACCTGCTGATGGCAGCCATGTACCTGGGTGGCGATCGCCGCCACGAGGACGCGCTCAAGTCGCTCGAGTCCGGCACCTTCGAGATGGAGCGCAGCAACGACTGGAGCTTCTACAGTGAGCTCCGGGCGCGGGGCCTCGTGCTGTCCGTGTTCCACGATCTGTTCGGCAGCATCCCCGAGGGTCGGGCCCTCGCCGATCGGGTGGCCGATGCCACCGCCAAGCGGGCCAGTCGGTACTACACCACCCAAGAGCTCGCCTGGGCCATCACGGGTCTCGGCAAGCGCGTGGCCGGCAGCAGCGACACCGTCCCCGACGCCACGCTGACCATCGACGGGTCCACGGTGAAGAAGTCCGCAGGCTCCTGGTCGCACATGGGCGCCGCTCAGGCCGAGGCTGTCGGCATCGATGTGAGCGGTGAGGTTCAAGAGCTCTTCCTCGTCATGAGCACCCAGGGCGTGCGGGCCACCCGCGACCTGCCCGAGGGCGGCGAAGGCCTGGCGCTCACCCGGTCCTACCGCACGGGAGGCGACCAGCCCCTGCCCAAGACGGCACACCGCTTGGGCGACACGATCACCGTCGAGCTCACCCTGGTCAATCGCAGCCGGAAGCGGGTGCAGAACATCGCGCTCGTCGACCGGATCCCGGCTGGCTGGGAGATCGAGAACCCCCGCATGGGCGGCGCCAGCTTGCCCGATTGGGTCGACTACGACGACCTCTGGG
>JAERSX010000844.1 GCA_016845285.1 Deltaproteobacteria bacterium
CTCCGACCCCGACGCCTTCGTCCCCAACGACGCCACCTTGCGGTTCAGGTTCGTCGACGAGTCCGAGTTTCCGTTGGCGATGGTCCACTCGTTCCAAGCGAAGTTGCCTTCGCTCGAGCCCCAAATGGCCCGGAACGTCACCGTCTGCCCGGAGCGAGACGGATAGCCGGCTTCCATCGCCTGATAGTCCTTGTTCGACGAGGCCTGAAGGCCCGTCTGCGCTGCTGCCGCCGCCGACGACGAATCGCCCACGCCGATGTAGGCGTTGCCGTTCGTGTACGCCGACCCGCCGGCCCCGATCAACAGATCGAGCAGCAGGTTGATGCCCTCGTTGAGGAGCAGGTTGTCGGCCGCAGACACGACGTCGTCCGGCGGGAGGCCCGCCTCACGGTCGCCCGACCGGTCCCACTTCTCAACGACAGCCTCGACGTTCCACGTCTTCGAGTCCATGCTGTCGTTCGACATGTGTTCCTTCCCAGCCGGGGAGGGCCGGCGGCACCCGAGGCCACAAGGGCCCCGGATGCCGCTGGCATGCCCAGCCGTGGACCGCTAGGCGGTGGTGGAGTCCGTCTTCCGGTCGTGGGGCTGACGGACCTTGATGGTCACGCCCACGTTGCCGGAGCCGGAGTGGTCCATCACGGCCCGCATGTACGGCTTGTACACCGAGGCGTGGAGGACACGGGTGGTGTCGTCGTCCGAAGCTCCGACGGTGTCGAAGCGCCCGTACGAGACGGTGTTGGTGCCGCTGGCGTCGTCGGCGCCCTGAACCTCGACGTCGAAACCGGTGACACCGGAAGCGATCGTGCCGAGGTCCATGACGACCTGAACGTCACAGGGGCGGTCGACCTGCACCCACGAGCCGGTCGTGTCCGAGGACACGTTGCCGGTCGCCTGCAAGGTCGGAGCGTTGGCGTCCCGGACGAGGGTGCCCGGGCCGACGGTTCGAGTGGCCTGCGCCATGTCAGCTACCTCCTAGCTGGTCACGCCGTGCAGACGCACGACGGAGAAGCTGTTCGCCACGACGATGCCGGGGTACACCTCGACACGGCCGAGGTGACCGGGGGCCGCCTCCGTCTCGCCGAAGTCCTTCACGTCGAAGGACCCGCCGAGGCCGAGGATGCCGTACACGTTCTCGTCGGTGCCGAAAGCGATGGCGTAGATCGAGGCCGTGGTGGACGACGAACCCTGCGTCTCGTCGAAGCCGAGGATGGCGTTGCCGTCCTTGTCGTCGCCGACGAGGCGGATCGGGGTGCCGTTGTACGTCGTGACCTGCCGGCCGAACACGTCGGTACCGACGTCGATCAGCGAGATGCCCGAGTAGGTGGTCCGGGCCAGCTTGTTGATGTCCCGGCGCAGCGTCCGGTTCATCAGCAGCACGTCCGGCGACGACTGCGAACGCAGGTCGTCGAACGTCTCGTCGAGCATGTCGAGCGTCAGGGCGGCACCGTTGGTGCCGGCCGCACGCTTCTGCCCGAGGCCGTCGTCGATCAGGGCGTTGATGCCCTTGAAGTCCTTCGCCGTGCCAGTTCCATCGAAAAAGTACTTGTCGAAGGTACGGGACATCGCCTTGGCGAACTTGCCGTACTGACGGGCCTTGGCCGACACCTGATCGGCCTGCACCCGCACGATGTAGTTGTCGATGAACACCTCTCCACCGAGGATGGCGCAACCGAAGTAGCGCTCAGTGTCGGTGCCGTGCGACCTCGTGTACGTCTCGTTGACGTCACGGAAAGCCGGCGACGGGAGGGTGTCCTCGACGCTCACCTTGATGGCGTTGCCGGAGATGCCCGTGAACGGAAGCATCTCGAGGATCGGCGACTCTTGGATCAGCGTGGTGACCACGCCACGACCGAGAGTCGTCGAGCCGTACTTGGCAGCCTCAAGGAGAGAGAGGGACCCGCTTGCCATGGGTTTCTAGCTCCTGTGTAGGGATTCGGTTGGTAGGAGCTGGCTACGACTCGTGCCTGAGTGCGTGCTCGATGGCGTCCAACCCCATCAGGTTCGAGGTGTCCCGGATCGGAGCGGCACTGCCGCCGATCGCTGCGACCTCTCGGGCCCTGCTGTGGGCTGCCGTGTCCCGTGGAGCTTCCGGCGGGGTCAGGAAGTCGGTGACTGCCTGATCCAGCTCGTCGCCCTCGAGGCCACGCCGTGCCAGCATGTCCCGAGCCAGATCGGCCTGCTGGGTAGCCCGCTCCTGCTGGAGCTGGCTGGCCCGGTCGGCCATCTCACTCAGGTCGACACCTACGAGATCGTCCGGCTTCACCAGCCCTAGTCCCTGTTCGGCGATCAGCTCTTTGGCCTTCAAGCCGGACAGTTCGGTGGCGAGTGCCCTGTTCTCGTTGAGTGTCTCCTCCAGCTTCCGCCGGAGGCTTGACCCTGACTCCTCGACGTCGTCGTCGTGGTCGTACATGGTCTTCTCCTACGCCCGGTTCGCCTACGCCCACCGGCCCCGGGGATGGCCGGCAGGGATGGTCTAAACCCTCTCCCGGCGAGTGTGTACTCGTTGACTCGGGACCCGTGTCAAGCGATCGTAACGAAATCGTCATACATGCAGGTCAGAGCGTTGTCGTAATCCTTGCGCTAGCGGAAGGATTCTGCAAACCCGCAGGTCAGCGGCCGGTTCCCTTCGAGGGCCAGAAGGGGCGACCGGACAGCTGTACCCATGACTGGTAAACTGGTGTCAACCCACGAGGAGGACATCAAATGAGCGCAGCAGCTCGCAAGGCAATCCGAAGCAACCTCGAGGCCCGCCGCCTCGAGCTCGAGACCCGAGGCTGGGTCTTCCACGAGGAGCTCCGCATCGACGGCCGGCTCCCCCTGACCGCCGGCCGGATGTTCCGCATCCGGGGCAACCGGTACTGGTGGAAGTTCGACCACGGCCGCACCCTCCCGTGCGGCCGCATCGAGGTCCACTGCTCCGGTCCCTACACGAAGGCCGGCAACCCCATCCAGAACGCCACCCGGTGCTTCTGGTCCGACCGGGTGTCGAAGGTCGCCCGGCAGGTGCTCAACCCCAAGGAGGCAGGACA
>JAERSX010000845.1 GCA_016845285.1 Deltaproteobacteria bacterium
ACATCGCCGTCGACCTCCTGCGCCCCTGGAGCCTCCAGGCCCACATCTACCTGCGTGCCCTGGGCCGCAGCGGCGCCGCACTGGTCCTGACCACCGTCCCCCTGGCCCTCTGGACCGGCCTGCTGTTGCCCATGCGCGGTCCCGAGCGTTGGTCGACCTGGCTGTTCTTCGGCCTGAGCCTGCTCCTCGCCCAGGCCATCAGCTTCGGCATCTCCTGGCTGGTGGGGGTGGCCGCCTTCCGGCTGCGCAACAGCGTGGGGCTGAGTCACCTCAAGGCCACGTCCATCGGCGTGCTCTCGGGAGCGCTGATCCCCCTCGACCTCTACCCACCTGCCATGCGGCGCGTGGTCGACCTCCTCCCCTTCCAGGGCATGAGCCACACACCGGCATCGATCTTCATCGAGACCGTGCCCGCCGAGCAGATCGCCCCCGCCTTGGCACTGCAGGCCGCCTGGGCGCTGGGCCTCGCCCTCGCCGGAGGCCTGGCCTTCCGCGCGGCCACACGCCGCATGGTCGTGCAGGGTGGCTGAGCCCCGCATCGGCGCCCGCGCCCGCGTGGTGCTGCACTACGCCACCATGCGCGCCAAGGTGCGGCTGGCCTACCGCGCCGACTTCGCCATCCTCGCCCTCGGTGACCTGCTGGTCGCCGGCATCGGCATCGTCTTCCTGTGGGCCATCTTCTCCCACGTGCCCGACATCGTCGGCTGGTCACTCCACGAGGTGCTCTTCATCTGGGGCATGGCCGAGACCAGCACCGGCCTCTTCTTCGTGCTCTTCCAGGGCCTCTGGCACCAGAACCAGCGCTACTTCCTGGGCGGCGAGCTCGCTCGCGTCCTGCTGCTTCCCGTCGACCCCTCCCTCCAGCTCATGCTCGACCACCTCCACCTGGAGGACCTCCCGCTGGTTGGCCTCGGCGTGGCGATGATGGCCATCGCGAGCACCGGGCTGCCTGCCTGGAGCCTCGCCCAGTGGATCCTGCTCCCGGTCTTCCTGCTGGGGGGCGTGGGGGTGCTGGCCGGGGTGCTGACCGCCATCAGCGCGGCCGGCTTCCGCGTGCACCACCGCGGCACCGCCATCGGCCTCGTCTACCAAGCCTCCGTCTTCAACCGGTACCCCATCGTCATCTTCCCCGATGCCCTGCAGACCCTGCTCACCTGGGTGCTGCCCTTCGCCTTCGTCGCCTTCTTCCCGGCGACCTGGTACCTCGACAGGCTCGATTGGATCGGCTTCGCCGTGGCACAGCCCCTCGTGGGCGGCCTGCTCTTCGTGGCAGGGCAGTGGGTGTGGCGCAAGGGGCTGCGGAGCTACCGGAGCCCGGGCACCTGAGCCTGGGCGGCTTCGGGCAGCATCCCCTCAGGCCTCAGGGACCACCGCCTCCGTCTTCTTGGGCCCGATGCGTCGTACGTGTGCCCCGATGAGCTCGCCCATGGTCATGATGGTGGTGGTGGGCGAGAGAGCACGCTGGCCGGAGATGGTCCAGGGCGGGGGATCGCGGTGGAGGCCGAGGTCGCCGGTGAGGCGCTCCACGGTCTCTTCCCAGTCGTTCCAGCGGACCGCGTTGTAGAAGCCGGCGAGATCGCCGTCGAGAGCCCAGTCGAGGAAGCTGGTGAAGCCCCCACCCAACTCCTGCCACTGGAGGACGTCGGGGCTGAGGTAGCAGACACCACCGGGCTGGCCCGGCAAGCCACCCGCGTTGACCGCGAAGAGCCCGCCGATCACGTCGTGTCCGACGATGAAGGCCCCCGAGAGGCCAGCGAAGCGCGGGGGATGGCTCAGGCCGTTCCAGTTGAGGAGGGTGCCCTCCATGCGGCTGCTGCCGGCGCCCAGCACGCGCAGCCAGCCGGCGTCGATGAGCAGGCCGCCCGTGTGGAGCGCGATGGCGCCCAGCGCGGTGTCCGCGAAGAGCTGAAGGCGCAGCAGAGCCTGCTCGCCCACGCGGGGCTCCACCGGGAGGACCTCGACGCCGTGCGCTGCACCACGGATGCGGAGCTCGAGGTCCGGCCACGCGGGGTCGAGGACGTCGCGGAGCTCTGCCAGCGAGCGGGGAGCGCTCACGCGCCGCGGGCGATGCGGAAGCCGAGGTCGGCGGAGCGGGTCTCTGCCGAGGCGAACTCGATGGCCTTGGCCCACGAGGCCATGGACGGCTGCGCCCAGGAGCCCGGGTGGAAGATTCGCTGGTCGCCGTTGCGATCGGAGGTCCACTCACCCACGTTGCCGGCGAGATCGAAGATCCCTTCCGGGGTGCGGTCGCGGCGGAAGAGGCCCACGGCAGCGGGGCGACCGAGGGCCTCCTCGCGGGTGTTGGTGTTGCCAGCACCGAAGGGGGCGCCCCAAGGGTAGGGCCGCTTCTCGGCGCCGCGCACCACCCAGCGACGCTCGCTCTGGGTGAGCATGCGCACACCGTTGGCGTTGGTGAAGGCCTCGGCCTCGTACCAGGTCACGCCGACGACGGGCTGGTTGGCCACGACGAGCTGCGAGATGTTGGGGTCTGCGGCGAGCTCGGCCCAGGAGGCCTCGCCGCGGTTGCGCCAGGCGAGACCCTCGGCGCTCCAGTTGCTGTCGTCGTCGAAGCCGCTGGCCAGGAAGGCCCGGAACTCGGCGGTGGTGACCATGAAGCGGCCCACCTCGATCTGGTGGCCGTCGTCGAGGGTGACCGTGGCCCAGTAGTCGGGGTCGGAGGGGGAGCGAAGGCGAGGATCGTCGAGGAGACCGAGGACCTCCCCGAGCTCCAGACGCTCGCGGCCCGAGCCGCTGCCGTCCTCGATCAGGGCGATCAGGGCTTCGACGGTGCCACGGAGTGCCGCGTGGTCCACACCGTTGGTGCCACTGCGCTTGGCGGCGAGATCGCGTGCGTACTCGGCCAAGGGCTGGATGCGGCCCTCGACGGGCAGGGACAGGATGTTCTCGAGGCTGGTCGACATGGCTACCTCCGGACGCGGAGCCGTACCCCGTCCCGCGAGACCTGGCACGCAACGTGCCTGTGACCCGGCGTCTGGCCTGCTGCTACCGGCCGGGCGGCCGGCTCACCCGGACAGCACGTCGGACAGAGCTGGGAGGCTCGTGTCGTAGCGATGGCTCAGGCTGCGGTGGCCGCCGGGCCACTCCGAGTAGCGGTGCCGCACGCCCGCCTCTCGCAGCACCGACGCGAATCGCCGAGCGCCCAGCTGGAGGTGGTATTCGTCGGCATCGCCCACATCGATCCAGAGCAACCCGAGCTCCGACAAGGCCGCCTGCGCCTCCGGGGCTCCGGCAGCCACCACGGGATCGAAGGGGGCCCAGGACTCGATCACCCCGAAGTCCACGGTGCCGGCGACGGGGTCGACCGGGATGGGCGCCGGGAAACCATCGGGCCCGCAGAAGGGCTCGGGGACGTAGGCCGCCGACATGCACAGGAGGTTGAGGGCGGCGAAGTCCTTGCCGATGCTGCCGCGCTCCCAGAGAGCCCGCACGAAGGCCATGGGGCCGCCAGCGGCCCGAAGGGGGCCCACCGCAGCGTGCACGTCGCCGAGGTAGCAGAGGGAGAAGCCCATGTCACCGGCGTGGCAGGCGACGGCCTCGAATCGGCCCGGATGATTCATGGCGAGGTGCAGGGCGCCGAAGCCGCCAGAGG
>JAERSX010000846.1 GCA_016845285.1 Deltaproteobacteria bacterium
GAGGAAGCGGCTCGACTGCTCAGGTGCTGCCCTGTCCGCGTGCCCTGAAGAAATGCAAACCCCGTGCCAGCTTTCGGCCGCCCTCGGAGATCTTCCGAAAATATCGACAATCACTTCGCTTTCGCCAGAACACGGCTCGTCTCGCCCAACGACGCCGAGGCAAGAAATTGCCAGCGAGGCAAGTTCTTGCCCGACCCGGCGGCGGCACGCCCACAGCGGCGAGACCCCGAAGGGCCCGTCTGGGCCTGACCATCCAGGTCAGTGAGCAGCCCAGAACCAGCAGCCCTCGTCTGCCAGAAAGGGCCGCATTCGCGCCAGGTAGACCCGGAGATCGTCGGTCCCCAGCCTGTTGGCCGTGAAGGCCGTGCGACACCATTCCCCACGGTCGGCGTAGCTGCCCGGCCGACCCGAGCATGACAACGCCCGCCAGGCCAAGCGCTCGTCTTCCATGTCCCGGACAATCTCCACGCAGGTGTCCACGTGCTCTCGAACGTCATCAGGATCTTGAGACTCGAGGGCGAGCTGCAGCGCATCTGTGAAGCGGTGGAAGACGTACGGGTTCATGTCTCCGAACAAAAAGCAGTTGCCGTTCGTGTCGTGCAAGACGCTCGTGGGCGCGCCGATGGTCTGCATGAGCCGGTGGTACCAGCGGTCATGAACGCGAGCGCCACCCACACCGTGCATCTTGTCGCTCGCGTCCTGGAAGTTCGCAATCACAGGCGAGTCCCCCACATAGAAGACGACATCGAGCTTCCAGGTGGGCCCCTCGCGGTCTGGCACCTCTTCGGATCCCAAGACCCAGCCCCGTGTTGCAGACCATCGCTCGAGCACCTGGCGAAACTCTCTGTCGGGCCGCGACAACTCGGACGACCAGCCATGGCGAATGTCGATCTCTCGAGGTGGTGGGGCACGCAGGATGGGCTCGAGCGGCGTGCGATCGCCGCCCATGCTCCGCAGACCTGGGTGCTTCTCCAGGAAGCGGAGAGGCTTCCACTGGGGCCAGGTCAACCTGCTCTCGAACGGCTCGTTCATCTGCTCCTGCCCGCCCCGGATTGTGCCTCCTGGAGGCATGGTTGTGGACCGAACGTCCACCAGTTCTCTGAAGGCTACACTCCCCGGAACCGAGGAGAAGCATGCGGTGGTCCATGGCTGTACCGAGGCTCGTCGTCGCGCTGGTGCCGACGCTGGCAGCGTGCAGCGACAACACCCTGTCCACCCGGGTCGTCGGGGAGGCGGCCCCGTCCTGTGCCGTGGTCTCGCCAGAGGCAGACGACGAGCTGTCGCCGGGCGAGCCCGTTCCGCTGTGTGTGGTGCTGAGCGACGGGGACACCCCGGTCTCCGAGCTCACTGTGACCTGGTCTTCAGATCTCGATGGCGAGCTGGGCACGGGCGAGGCCGTCGATGCCGAGGGGCAGAGCTGCGTGTCGGTGGCCCTGAGCGCGGGCTCTCACGCCCTCGATGCCGTCGCCGTCGACCCCGAGGGGCTGTCGGGAAGCTGTACGGGGAGCGCGGAGGTGGAGGCCTCGGCAGAGCTCGGCGTCGCCATCGATCCCCAAGAGCCCGCGACCGGCGACGACCTCGTCGCCACAGCCTCGGAGCTGCCCGACGGCACCAGCTCAGACGATCTGCAGTGGGCCTGGACGGTGGACGGCACAGCGGTGGAGGCCCTGACCGACGACACGGTCCCGGCCGAGCAGACCAGCCGAGGAGAGGTGTGGTCGGTCCGCGTGAGCCTCGCCGAAACACAGGCTCAGGCCGATGTCACGATCCGGAACACGCCTCCCGAGACCCCGGCACCATGGCTGGATCCAGAGCCCCCCGTCGAGACCCTGGACGGCCTCTCCTGTGGCCTGGACGAGCTGCCCGATGACGCCGATGGAGACGCCGTGAGCGTTGTGTTCACCTGGATGCTCGACGGCGAGGTCTGGACCGGCGAGGTCGAGTCGCTGGAGCACCCCGGAGACGCCCTGTCGGTGGCCCTCCTCGACGAGGACCAGGAGTGGACCTGCTCGGTGACCGCGAGCGACGGCGCCGACGACAGCGAGCCCGGCACCACCAGCACCACCGTCGAGGAGCGTCGCTGGGAGCAGGTCACCGCCGGCACCTGGCACGTCTGTGCCCGCGACGACGTGGGTCGGGTTTCCTGTTGGGGCCAGGACGACAACGGACAGGTCTCGACCACCCCGAGCGAGGCGGGCTTCGTGGACATCCAGGCGGGCTGGCGGCACACCTGCGGTCTCCTCGACACCGGTGAGCTGCGGTGCTGGGGCATCGACGATGGCGGCGACTACGACAAGGGCCAGGTCGGCGACGTCCCCGGCGGCACGGGCTGGCATGCGCTGGGCGTGGCGGGCAGCAACAACTGCGCGGTCGACAGCTCCGGGGCCCTGCAGTGCTGGGGCAACGACGACGACGGCCGGAGCGACCCTCCCGGTGGGAGTGACTGGGTCGAGGTCGCAGGAGGGGTGAGCTGGCTCTGCGCGGCCGACTCCGCCGGCGACGTCAGCTGCTGGGGCGAGCACGCCAACGGCGTGGGTGACGGCCCAGGAGAGGCACTCCATGCCCTGGCTGGCGGTGTCTTCGCCTGCGGCCTGCGCACCGACGAGACGGCGCTGTGCTGGGGCTCCGACAGCGACGGTCAGATCACCGACCTGCCCTCCGGCACCTTCGTGGAGCTCTCGCCTGGGGAGCGCCACGGCTGTGGCGTGCGCACCGACGAGACCCTGGCCTGCTGGGGGACCGACCACATCGGCGAGGCCAGTCCACCCTCAGGCACCTTTCTGTCGGTGGGCGCGAGCTTCCAGAGCGGCGACGAGACAGACTTCTACTCCTGTGGCGTGGACACCGAACACGAGCTGCACTGCTGGGGCTCGGATGTGAACGGCCAGCAGAGCGACATCCCCTGAGCCGTCGCGCCTCTGCACTCAGAGGCACCGGCGATCAGCGCTCCAGGACAATCTCACAGCTCCAGTCGAGGCCCAGGAAGTAGGGCACCTCGGCCACGATCTCGTCTTCGCCGTCCCACTCGACCTCGTCGACGCTGCAGTCCGAGATGGAGTCCGAGTCTCCGTCCATGTGGAAGCTGCAGTCATCCAGGTCGGCGTCGAGCTCCTGCTCGCCGCGGGGCTCGTCCTTCTCCAGCTCGATGCTGAAGTCGAACCTGAGGTCGACGCCCTCGTAGGTGCCGAGGTCGATCTCACCGTCGCCCTCGTAGACATCTTGGTCGCGCTCGAGCTCGACCACCATGTCGAAGCTCTCGTCCGCGTAGCCGCCGCCGCCGCAGCTCAGCTCGCCCTCCCACTCCCCTTCGAGGGAAGGGCCGAGCCCCAGGTCGCAGCCGGTAGCGGTGAGTGCAATGAGGGACAGGGTCGTCAGGATGCGGATCATGGTTTACTCCAAACTCATGGGTCGACAAGGGAGCCTCGCGGCCCTCTCACTCTGACCTTGTGCGCACCCTGGCCTCCGTCACAGCCCGGCCCAAAAAAAGATGAGTCCACTCTCTTCGACGGCCCAAACACGCGAAGTCCAAGAGGTGAGACATGCCCGGGGATGACCGCAAGAACGGGCCCCAGGGGGAGGACACCGTCCTCTCTCGCGCGCGTGCCGTTCGGCAGGCAGATCTGGCCCCGACGCCCACGCTGGACTTCAAGCTGTCCAACCTGGTGTCCCGGTATCAGGAGCGCGTCATGCGGCTCTGTCTGAAGATCACCGGCGATCGTCAGCTCGCTGCGGAGCTCACCCAGGAGGCCCTGCTGACCGCGTGGCGCCGGCTGCCGGAATTCGACGCATCAAAGGGTGACTTCGGTGGATGGCTCTACGGCATCGCCCGCTACCAGGCCTTCAACGCCGTCCGCAAGCGAGGGGAGCTGCTCGCCGAGGATGGGGTGCTCGAAGCAGGAGACGACCAGGCCATCGATGCCCTGCAGAGCCTGAGACAGCACGAACGCGAAGAGCTCATCCGTCAGGCATCCCTGGCTGTGCTGAGCGAGGTCGAGCAGGAGGCGGTGCACCTGCGCTACGTCGAGGGCATGCCGCAAGACCGCATCACCGAGCTGCTGGGCATCACCGAGAAGAGCGGAGCCCGCGGCGTGCTGCAGCGGTGCCGCCGCAAGCTCCAGCGCGAGCTTCGGCGACAGCTCGCCGAGCTGGGGCACGGCAGCACCTTTGCTCGTCCCATCGAGGGATCGTGACCCACCCCCCGACGGAAGTCCTGCTCGCGGGAGGCCCGTCGGTCCAGGCCCACATCAAGCGGTGCCCCCGTTGTCGGATCGAGCAGCGCCTGCTCATGAAGACCCAAGTGCAGACGTGGATCGCGCCCGTCAAGCCAGCGCCGCAGGGAGAGGAGGTCCCCACCGTCGACGCCCATCGCTACGTCGACCTCGGACCCCTGGGTCGGGGCGGGATGGGAGTGGTCATTCGGGCGTCCGACCCGGTCCTGTGCCGCACGGTCGCGCTCAAGACCCTGCGGTCCGGTCCCCTCCCCGATTCCGGTCCTGAGGCGCAGTTCATCGCCGAAGCCCGGGTGACCGCGCAGCTCGATCATCCCGGCATCATTCCGGTCCACGCACTGGGTCGGCTACCCGACGGCCGACCCTTCTTCACCATGCGCGAGATCCAGGGCCGCACGCTGGGGCAGGTCGCTCGGGAGGTCATCGACGCCTCCTCCGTCGACACCTGGCGCCGCACCCAAGATGGCTGGGGGCTTCGGCGCCTGGTCGACGCGGTGCGTCGGGTGGCCGAAGCCGTCGCCTTCGCCCACTCACGGGGGGTGGTCCACTGCGACCTCAAGCCCAGCAACATCATGTTGGGCCCCTGGGGTGAGGTGCTCGTGCTGGACTGGGGGGTCGCGCGCACCCTCGATGTACGCGACCAAGCGAGCGTCGTCGCGGGCACACCGGCCTACATGGCGCCCGAGCAGGCCCGGGGC
>JAERSX010000847.1 GCA_016845285.1 Deltaproteobacteria bacterium
GGACCGAGCTCATCGCCGTCCTCCCCCTCGACGAGTGCCCCGTGTAGGCGGAGGGCCCGGCGCGCATCTGCCGAGATCTCTTCCAGCGACGAGTCGGGGTCGAGGGTGACCTCGTAGCGAAGCAGGAAGACCTGGAGCTGAAAGAGCTCTTCGACCTCGGGACCGTCCGGCTGACCCGCCGCCCGCATGGCCGCAGCCAGCAGCGATGCAGGGGCGAGGAAGTGCACGAGGGCGTTCTTGGCGTAGGCGATCGACGGCCGGCGCTCGGAGAACACCTGGAGGATGGGGTCGTCGGACTCGTCGGCCAACCGCTTCACCCACTTCTCCGACTCGAACCGCTGCAGGGCCTCGCGCACAGCCCAGGCGCCGAAGGTGAGGCTGACGGCGGGCTGGGCGCCCAGGGCGCGGAGCATGCGCTCGAAGCGCTGTGCCCGTGCCAGGAGAACCGAGTGACGGATGCCACGGGCCGGGCTCGCCAGGAGCGCGAGCGCCACCAGGCCCGTGGGCAGGATGACCATGGAGGTGGCGATGCGGTGCATGACGCGCTCGCCGGTGCGAAGGAGCACCTCGCGCTGGCGCTCCCGGCTGAGCTCCGACAGGGGGGCGCCGCCCAGCAGCGCATCGTCGAGGACCAGCGGCTCGCCCACGCGGAGGTAGACCCGGCCGTAGCGCTTGCGCAACACGCTGCCGGCCTTCGCCAGCTGACCGAGGTCTTCCGTCTGCTTGTCGGCTCCCTCGAGCTCAGCGGCGAAGGACTTGCTCTCAGCGACCTGCTCGTACGAGATGGCCACCGGAAGCAGCGTGATCTTCTGCTCGGCCCGCATGGTGGCCCGAGCCTCCAGCACCATGCGCAGCACGCCGAGCCTGGCGCGCAAGAGCTTGCCGGTTCGGCTGCGCCCACCCTCGATGAAGAACTCCAGCGGGAACCCATCGCTGATGAGCTGGCGCAGGTAGGCCTCGAAGACCGCCGGATGCACGCGGTCGTCGCGGAATTTCCGCTTGATGAACACCGCCCCACAGCGCCGCAGGATGGGCCCCAGCGGCCAGAAGCTGAGGTTCTCGCCAGCCACGACGTGGGGCACGGTGATGTCGTGCTCGAAGAGCACGCTGCTCATGAGCATGTAGTCGAGGTGGGAGCGGTGGCAGGGCACGATCACCGCGCTGCCCGCGCGAACGGCAGCGCGCACCCTCTCCAGGTCCTCCTCTGGGATGTCGACGCCCGAGTAGATGCGCGTCCAGAGCTGCTTCAGCAGCCAGCGGGCGACCCGCATCACCGGCCAGCTCAGCTTGGCGGCGATGTGCTCGAGCTGGCCCTCCACCTCACGCCGGACCTTGTCCTCGGGCGTGCCGCGGGCCTGGGCCTCTTCGGTGATGAGCCGGCGGATCTGGCCCGAGCGAAGGACCAGGTGCCGCGTCCACCTGAGCGGTCGAACCCCGGGGCCGCGTACCACCCGCGACTCCCGGTAGAGGTAGCGACGGAGCAGCAGCCGGGCGGCGCGCGCCTGCTTGCCATGAGCCTGGCCCTCGAGCCGGCCGACCAGCTCGGGAAGCGCCACGGGCTCGCCAGCCTGCACCAACGCATCCACGCTGCGACTGACCACCATCCGCGCCTTCTGGAAGGTCCCGGGGTCGTCCTCGGTGCCCAACATGAAGCGACCCACCACACTGCGGGCCGCCTTCGGACGACGCTGCCAGACCACCACGACCGGGACGAGCTGGACGGGGCGCTGCGCGTGCTTCTGGGCACGGAGCACGTGGTCGACGGCGTCTTCGCTGCGGCGGGTGCGTCGGCTACCCAGCCGACGAGGCGGCACCAAGAAGATGGCGGAGGTGACGCCCGAGGCGACGGCGCGCTCGAGAAAGCCCGACGCCAAGGGATCGGGCGCCCGACCCTTGCTGAGCCACTCCCGAAAGATCCGCCAGAGCTGCGGAACCATGGTGCGAAGCGGCGCGACCCAGGTGGACCGAAGCCCCGGCGTGACCCGCGACAGGGGGAGTCGCCGGCGATTCAGGACCACGTTGAGCGCGAGCCAGTCGGCCATGGACTCGGTGTGGAGCACGTAGACCACGGGGCCACGGGCGGCCGCCTTGCGGATGTTCTCGGCGGAGTGCTCTTCGAAGCGAAGGCGCCGTAGGAACAGACCGAGGCCACTCAGGTGGTAGAGCAGCCCGAAGCGGCGCTGCATGCCCGAGCGGTAGCGACGCTCCAGCGCGGTCAAAGACGCAGGCTGGATGTCTCCCACCGCTCCCGATGCCGCTGCTGCTGGCTCGCTCATAGGTTCGACCCTAACCGTGCTCCCGGGCGGGAGGGGTCAGCGGAGTGGCGGTTGGGCAGCGGCTTGCCCACCCCTCCGGCCCGCAGGACCTCGGTGGCCACCCGCCCCCAGCTGCGTACACGCGGCCGCAGCGCCCGTCCTCGCCACGCCTTCACAGCATCGATGAAGCCGTCCAGATCGCCCGGTGGCACCACTGTGCCCCCCACACCCGCCAGCTCGCCCACGTCGCCCACGTCACTCGCGACCACCGGCGTGCCCTGTGCACGGTAGTCCAAGACCTTCAGCGGGCAGAACCAGGGGGGCGCATCCTCCGGGTACGGGGCGAGGCCAACGTCCAGCGCAGCGACGGCATCGGCGACATCCTGACCATCCAGGTGACCGGTGCGCACGGTGTCCTCCGGCAGGTCGGGGATGTCGCCAGCCTCCCCCACCAGCACGAGGCGCGCATTCGCGCCACGGGCGATGGCCCCGAGCCGCTCCACCCCGTGCCAGGGCTTCATGGAGCCGAGAAAACCCACCACGAAGTCGTCGGGTCCGAGCCCCAGGGCCTTGCGCCCGCGAACCCGGTCCCCACGGATGGGCACCACTCCGTTGGGCACCCACCGCACGTTCAGGCAGCCCATCTCCTGCCGCAGCCAGTCCACCAGCCATCGGCTCACGGCCACGATGGCGGGCGCTGCCTGGAGCACGTCACGCTCCCAGCGAGCGGCCCAGTCCGGTCGCCGCAGCTCCTCGAAGCGGGCGCGCTCTATGGCCAGCGGCGCGTTCACCTCGAGGACCAGGGGCACATCGAGACGAGACGACACCCGCCAGCCCGCATCAGAGAACAGGCTGTGGCGCTCGATGAACAGCTGAGGCGATTGGTCTCGCCATGCATCGGCCATGACCCGTCGGGCGAGACGCCGCGCTGCCAGCATCTCCCGGAGCTCCCGGGTCGAGGACAGCCAGCTGGGCCAACCGCTGACGCCGGTGATCACGGCGTCTGTGGGCGCTCCGAACCGGCCACGACGGTCGCTCTTCTTCAGTGCATAGAGCGCGACCTGGTGCTCCTCTCGCAGGGCCCCCACGAGCCCACGCACATGGGCACTGCTGCCCGAGGGGCCCTGGACCGGAATGCCCGGCGCGGCCAGCAGGTAGGCGAGCCGCACGCTCCCTCAGCCCAGCGCAGCGATGAAGGCCTGCTCCAGATCGGCCCGCAGGTCGACAGGATCCTCGATGCCGACGCTGAGCCTGATCAGACCGTCGGGCAAGCCGATCTCAGCGCGCACATCCGGGGGCACGCTGGCGTGGGTCATGATCGCAGGCAACTCGAGGAGGCTCTCGACCCCTCCGAGGCTCTCGGCCAACGTGAACAGCCGGGTGCCCTTCACGAAGCGAACGGCGGCGGCCAGATCCCCGTCGAGCACGAAGCTCACCATGCCGCCAAAGCCCGGGTAGTGCACCTTCGCCACATCGGGGCGCTCCCGGAGCCAGCCAACGAGCGCCTGGGCCGTGGACTGGTGGCGCTGCATGCGCACCCCCAAGGTCTTGAGCCCACGCAGGGTCAGGAAGCAGTCCCACGGGGCCGGCACGGCTCCGACGGCGTTCTGCAGAAAGCAGAGGCGCTCGTGCAAGGCCTCGTCGCTGGTCACCACCACGCCACCGACCACGTCACTGTGGCCGTTGAGGTACTTGGTGGTGCTGTGGACCACGACGTCGGCTCCGAGCGACAGGGGCCGCTGGAAGACCGGGGTGGCAAAGGTGTTGTCGACGACGAGCACAGCACCTACCGCATGGGCCTTCTCGGCCACCGCGGCGATGTCGCTGGTCTTGAGCAGCGGGTTGGTGGGCGACTCCAGCCAGACGAGGGTCGTGCCCTCGGGCACCACCAGGTCCGGGTCGGTGGTGTCCACGAAGCTGAACTCGATGCCGAACCGTGCCCACTCCTTCGTGAACAGGCGGTAGGTGCCCCCGTAGACGTCATCGCCGCAGACCACCTTGTCGCCCGGCGACAGGGTCCGCATCACCGTGTCGATGGCCGCCATGCCCGAGCTGAAGCACACCCCGTGGGCCCCGCCCTCGAGCGCTGCGATGCAGTCCTGCAGGGCGGTGCGGGTGGGGTTGTGGGTCCGGCTGTACTCCCACGGCCACTCGCCCGGATGGGGCTGGGC
>JAERSX010000848.1 GCA_016845285.1 Deltaproteobacteria bacterium
CGGTGTCGCGACGCCGGTGGTGGATGAGGCCCACCTCTCGGGATGGTTCGAGGCCCTGGCGCGTGCGGAGGCCGGCGAGGGCATGGCCCGGGCACTGCATTGGGGTGACTCCACCATCGCTGCCGACGGCATCAGCCGCACCGTTCGTGCCCGGCTGGGTGCTCGATTCGGCGATGCCGGCCCTGGCTTCGTCACGGCGGCCTTCACGCCGACCTACCACATGCGCAGCGACGTGGAGGTCGACCGAAAGGGACCCTGGCAGGTGCGCACCATCCTGCATGCAGGAGGCGGTGAGCGGTACGGCCTGGGCGGTGTCGTGGGCATCGCTCGGCCTGGCACCCAGGTGCGCCTCCACGCCCGGGACACCGAGGGTGCGCCTCGGCCCATGACGCGGGGTGAGGTGTGGGTCCAGGCCGGCGCGGACTACGGCCAGGTGATGTTGCGTGTCGACGACGCCGATCCCGTCGAGGTCGGGTTGGCTGCAGAGACCACCCAGGACCGGGTGCTCCAGATCGACACCGCGGGCCCCTTCACCTCGGTCGAGCTCTCGGTGACCGGGGGTCCGGTGCCGCTGTACGGCGTGGTCCTGGAGGCTGCAGATGTCGGCAGCACCTGGGAGCAGCTCGGGGTCGTGGGGGTTGGCTCCAGGTCCTTCAGCCGTCACGCGGGTGAGGCCTTGGCCGAGCAGGTGGCCCGTCGGAATGCTGACCTGCTGGTGGTCCAGCTGGGCGGCAACGAGGCTGGCTACCCCGCGCTCCAGGTCGGCGGAGGCGCCGGCTACGCGCCCATCTTCGCGGACGCCCTGCGCACCGTGCGCGCCGGCGCCCCCGACACGGCCTGCCTGGTCATCGCGCCCCTCGACCAGGGCGAGCTCGACGACGAGACCGGCAAGATCCGCCAGAAGCCTGGTATGCCCGCCCTCGTGGCCCAGCAGGCTGCCGTGGCCGCCGACGCGGGCTGCGCCTTCTGGAACACCATCGACGCCATGGGTGGCCACGGCGCCGCCATCACCTGGGGCCGCACCAAGGGCGTCGGCGGGGGCGACTTCATCCACGTTCGGCCCAAGGGTCAGGCGATCCTCGGCGATCTACTCGCTGACGCCCTCTTCGCCTCCTACGACCGCTGGCGCGCCAGCCGCTGAGTCGGGTGGGGCTGCTGCTGCTGGCTCTGGGTAGGGTTCAGACTGTCCCAGGGCGAGGCGAGACACACCAAGAGCATGGTTCGCCCGAGCTCCACGACCGCCCACAGGGCGCAGAGCCAAGCGGGTAGGAGCTCCGAGAACACGGCGAGCAGGCTGAGGTAGACGACACTTCACCGGGGAGCCGCGCGATGAGTAGACCGAGGGCCAGTGGGCGGCTCCACGGCAGCGGGAGGGGGCGACGGGGGGCCACCTTCGGCGCTGGCTGTCCGGCCAACTTGGCGGCAAGGCGCGCAGGGACCGTCTCGAATTCCTCGTCGCTCAGCACGCCTTTGTCATGGAGGGCCACGAGCTCTTCGAGCTGCTCCACCTGCGACAGCATCTGCTGAGCTTAGGCCAAGCGTGCGTGCGAGCCATCACAGAAAGGCGGGTTTGAGGTCTGCTTACACCGGCAGAGGAAGACCTTCTTCGGCTCCAGGATCGCGAGCTTCTGAGGCACCAGCCCAGAGCCTCGGTGCTTGCCATCGCACCAGGGCTGGTTCTCCGACTTGCCGCAGCTGCACCAGAAGTAGGTTCCCTCTTCGAGGTCGAGTCCGATGGGGGTGGTTGCGGCTACGAGGGGATCGGGCATGCGGGGCTCCGGTCGGGGAGCCACCCTACCCCGGCCCCGGATACTCTCCCGGCCATGTCGCGTTCGCTCTGCTCATCGTCGGTCCTGGTCTTGGCCCTGGGCTGTGGGCCGAAGGTGCCGGTGGAGGAGCCCGAGGTGTCGACGGTGCCGGCACGCAGCGATCTGGTCTACCTGCTCATGGTCGACCGCTTTGCCGACGGCGACGGCTGGAACAACGAGTTCTACGACCGGGAAGACGCCCAGGCCTTCCACGGGGGCGACCTGAAGGGGGTGATCCAGAACCTCGATCACCTCGACTCTCTCGGCGTCGGCACCATCTGGCTGACCCCTGTCTTCGAGATGCGCGACGAGCCCTTCGATGGATGGGGCGCCTTCCATGGCTACTGGACCTGGAACCTCGATCGGGTGGAGCCACGCTTCGGAGGCGACGCAGCAGCCATCGAGCTGGGAGAGGCGCTGCAGGCTCGTGGCATGGGGCTCATGCTCGACATGGTCTACAACCACGTGGGCATGGACGCGCCGCTTCTCGAGGAGCAACCCGGCTGGTTCCACCCCGACGTGTCGATCACCGACTGGGACGATCCGGTGCAGGTCCGCGATGGCTGGGTCCATGGCCTCCCAGACCTCGACCAGGACCACCCCGATGTGCGTGCCTGGTTGGTGGAGCGGACGGTCCACTGGGTGCAGACCCTGCACGCGACCGGCCTGCGTGTGGACGCGGTGCGCCACATGCCGCCGGACTTCGTGGCGGAGCTGATCACCGAGGTGGAGGCCCAGGTGGGACGTCCGCTCTGGGTGGTGGGGGAAGACTTCTCCGGTGACCCTGCCGTGCTGGCCCACACCCTGTCCGAGACCGGTGTCGACGCCGTCTACGACTTCCCGCTTCGCTATGCCCTGACCGATGTCTTCTGCGGAGGGGCGCCGGTGGGTCGCCTCGCCAGCACCCTGTCCCTCGACCGCCTCTACACCGACCCGAACACGCAGCTCGTGGGCTTCCTCGACAACCACGACCTGCCTCGCATCGCCAGCGAGTGCGCCCGGAGCGGCCACGGTCCCGACAACCTGCTCCAGGCGCTCGCCGTGTTGCTCACGGCCCGCGGCACCCCGTCGGTGACCTGGGGGACCGAGCTCCCGATCTTTGGCGCCGAAGAGCCCCACAACCGCGCGGACTACGACTGGGAGCAGACCCCGGGCCTGGGGCCCACGATCGCGGAGTTCGCCGAGGCCCGCCGGGTGCGGACCAGCCTGCGTGAGGGGGAGGACTGGCTCTTCCACCTCGAGGGCGAGGACGTCTTTGCGTACGTCCGGCTGACGCCCGACGAGGCCGCTGTCATCGTGGTGAACCGCCGCGACGCGCAGGTGAGCGTGGCCCTGCCCGATCGGCTGCGCGTCGGCGCACGGCAGCAGACCTTCCACGAGGTGGTGGGCACCCAGGGCCCCTTCCTGCGCCACCGGGCCACCGAAGCCTCGACCGCCCGCCCGGTCGCCCGGTCGCCCACGCTGTACCCCCACGCCGTGATGGTGAGCTACCTCGAGCCCGATGTGGAGGGTGGGTTCGCTTCGCTCCTGGCGGCCGTGCGCGCCGAGAAGGCGGCCACCCGCACCGTGCAGCTCGAGGTGCAGGTGCCCAGCGACGCGGGCGAGTGGCGCTGGGTGGGCGCGGGCCCCGAGCTGGGGCACTGGGATGTCGATTCGGGCGTGGTGCTGAGCCAGGTGGAGCCTGGGTTCTGGCGGAGTCCGCCCGTGGTGCTGCCGCAGTGGACCGTGGCCGAGTGGAAGGTGGTGCACCGCACCGCCGAGGGCGATCTCTGGCCCGAAGGGTCCAACCAGGCCCGCTTGCTCAGGCCGGGCTCGGGTCCCCAGCTCTGGACGCAGGAAGCTCCGTGAGGATCGCGTTCGTCTTGCTGCTCTGCGGATGCGGGGACAAGGACGAGGGACCCACGCCAGCGCCGGTGGAGGACGACGAGGGCACGCCGGCCGACGACACGGGCGAGGGCTGCCTCGAGGGCACCTGGTACCGCGACGCGGACGACGACGGCTACGGCGAGGACGAGACAGAGCTCGCCGGATGCTGGCCCGGCGAGGGCTGGGTGGATCGCGGCGGCGACTGCGACGACACCGACAAGGACCGCAGCCCCGACGCCATCGAGATCTGCGACAGCGTGGACGTCGACGAGGACTGCGATGGTCTCTCCGACGACGATGATCCCGACACCGAGCACGACCCCACGGAGATCTGGTTCCCCGACGCCGACGGGGATGGCTACGGCGACGACGCGAGCGCCGGACAGAGCGCGTGTGAGGACCCCTCGGCAGGGGGGGAGGCCTGGGTGCGACAGGTCACCGGGGACTGCGACGACAGCGACGCCGAGGTGAACCCTGCCGCGGTCGAGCGCTGCTTCGACGGCATCGACAACGACTGCGCCGCCGAGACCGTCTGCGACTGGGCCGACCTCCACGAGAGCGAGGACGTGGGGCTGTTGTTGGACGGGCCTGCGGCCAGCAGCGGGGCACAGGCGGGCCAGGTGGTGGGGGTCTCCGATGTGGACGGCGACGGCGTCGACGACCTGATCGCCGCCTCGGCTGACGCGGCCAGCACCGACGGGCGCGTCTGGGTGATGCGGGACGGGGTGCGCGGCGGCACGCTCACCGCCGAGAGCGCTGTCCTCGGAGCGGGCACGGGAGATGGCCTGGGCTCGGCGGTGGCACAGGTGCCCGACCTCGACGGCGACGGCATCGCCGAGCTGCTGGTCGGAGCGGACACCGAGCAGGCCCTCTCCGGCACCGCTGGCGCGGCGTGGCTCCTCCACGGGCCCATCACGGGGGATCTCGACCTCACAGCGGAGCCCGACGTGGCGCTGGGAGAGTCGGAGAACTCGCGCGCGGGCCGGGCCCTGGCCGCAGGGGCTGACGCCACGGGCGATGGTGTGGCCGACCTCCTCGTGGCCGCACCCATCGCCAACGGCGCCGCCGGGCGGGTCTACCTCCACAGCGGTGCCTGGAGCGGCGCGGTGTCCCTCGACACGGTCTCCACCCGCTTCGAGGGAGAGGCTGCCTGGGACGAGCTGGCGTCGGCGGCGCTGGTCGAGGATCTCGACGGAGA
>JAERSX010000849.1 GCA_016845285.1 Deltaproteobacteria bacterium
GTGTGCTGGCGACGGCGACCTCGGCGGCAGCAGGCTCGGGCGAGGGGGCGGAGCCGCGAAGCAGGCTGGAGGCCAGGAAGAGGAGCTCCTGACGGCCAGCCTCGTCGGCAGGCGGGGGAACGGCCAGGCGGTGCGTGGCGCCCTGGTCATCCTGTACCAACAGCGTCCAGCTTGGAGAGCCCGCGACCACCACGATCCATGGACCGTTCCCGGGGGGAGCGAGCACATGACCACAGAGCCCCAGGGGCGACTGCCAGACCTGTGGATCCTCCGTCGGCGGAAGAGACACCGGAGCCGCCCGAGCGGACGCGGTGCTGGCGAACCAGATCCCGACGGCAGCTGCAGCTGTTCTCATCCCTGGCACGACGCCCTCTTTCGATGACTCATCATGCCCTGGTGGCACGCCGCTTGTTCAGTAGCAGGCTCCGCTGCTGACCCAGCTCACGTCCTCGGGGGGACCGTCCTCACTGGAGGTGGGGCTGTTGGTGCCCCGTGCCCACTCGGAGCGGCCCTTGTCCCAGTCGTCCCAGTCGGAGTCGAAGTTCACCATGTAGACGAGCGAGGCGTCATCGGGGTTGCGGTCGCCGAAGGAGTTGTGGGTGTCGAACATGATCACCGCGTTGAAGACGCCGCTGTCGTTGCCCTTGTCGTTGAGCGTGCTGGTCCAGCCATAGCCACAGTCCTGCACCGTGTGAGTGCGCTCCACCCGCCAGATCTGCTCGCACGTGGTGCAGTTGAAGGTGTCGACGTTCCACTCGGTCTCGGGCTCGCCCACGAGCTCGAACTCGTCCACGCACCAGTCCTTGTCTTCGTCGAAGACCCAGAACTGCTCGGTGACCTCGATGCCGGTCTCGGTGCTGGCGCCCCAGGCGAGCTTGTAGACGATGATGTCGTCTCGGCTGTCGCAGGTGTTCATGGAGCAGTCCCAGATCAGCTCGTACTCCTCGGGCGTGCCATCGGGACAGTTCTGATCCTCGGGCCAGTCAGTGTCCTCGGCGCCCTCGCCGGTGTCGTCTGTGCCAGCCACGGTGCCGGAGTCTCCGGCTGCATCCTTGTCTCCGCACCCGGCAAGGAGACCGAGGCAGATGGAGATGGTCGTCACGCGCATGGAGGCCTCCTGGAAACCTAGGGTCCCCCATGCACATGCTGCCGTCGAGGCCGAGGCGTGTCAGGTACTTGTCAAGCCGTCGTGCAGGCTCAGTAGTCGCTCAAGGCGAGGCCCAGCAGGAGCAAGCCTGTGGCGATGGCGGCCAGACGAAGCCAGATGGACTGGCGCGAGGGCACGCCGGGACCGCGGCGCTGCGCACCCCGCCGCCGGACACCTCTTGGGGTGCTGGTCGGCGGGGGCTCGGGGCCTACTGCCACTCGATCTCGATGGTGTACTCGTGGCCACCCGCGGGGCCCGACCAGGTGAACAAGGCCAGGTAGTAGGTCTGGCCCGGCTCGAGCACGAGGCCAAACTCGTCGGTGTGGAAGACCTCGGGGTTCACATCGCCCGCTGCCGACAGGTAGCCCTCGGCGAGGCGGTTGCCGTCGGCGTCCCAGATGTGGATGTCGGTGTTGTAGGCGCTGTCGGGCCACGAGAAGGTGACCAGCGCTCCGCTCGCCTGCGGCACAGTGATGGCGAACGCATCGATGATGTCGGTGTACTGGGGGTTGTCGGTGGCGTAGTCCATGTACCCGGTGATGGTGTCGACGTAGCCGAGGCCGGTGGCCTCACCGAGATCCTGGGCCGTGGAGAAATCCAGACTGTCGCCAGAGAGGCTGACATCGTTGGGCTCGACCTCTTCCTGGGTCCAGCCGAAGAGCACAGGCTGCACGGTGTCGATGGTGACCTCGATGCCGCTGATCTGGTTGCCGGGGGTGTCGGGGTCTCCGTCCTTGGTGAGGTCCACCGAGGTGGGCGCATTGCTGTAGTGCACCTTGCTGGACAGGCCGGCGTTCAGGCTGGGCCAGTTGCCCGCAAAGACGTAGGCCTCAGTGAGGCCGACGTTGACGTAGTTGTTGGGCAGCGGCTCGTCTTCTTCCTCGGTGTCGCCGTCGTCGCCGCCGTCGTCGCCGCCGTCGCCGCCGTCGCCGCCGTCGTCGCCGCCGCCGTCATCTCCGGAGCCGTCGTCGCCGCTGTCGTCGCCGCCGTCGTCGCCGCCGTCGCTGCCGGTGTCATCGCTGCCACCGTCGTCAGCGCCGTCAGCGGTGCCGGTGTCGTCGTCGCCGCTGTCTCCGGTGCCAGCGCCGCCGGTGTCGTCCTCCGGCGCGCCGGCGTCTGCGGCCGAGCGAGCCGTGCTCGCGCCGCCCTGGGCGTCGTTGCACTCGGCATCGTCGTGGGCGCAGGTGACGACCTCGAGGACGTAGCTCATCGTGTACTCGGCCGACCAGATGAGGGACTCCTCGTCGAGGATCCACTCGCTGAGGTCGCCGCCGCCGACCGGGTTGCTGCGCTCGGTCACCTCGGCCTCCTGGTACGCACCCACCAAGAAGCTCGAGTCGTTGGGATCGAAGCCGGAGAGGCGCAGCTCGTAAGAGGCGTCGTCGCCCGACGACTTGCGACCACCGACCATCAGAGCGTAGGTCTCGCCACCCACCACGTCGAAGCTGGTCTGGTAGGCGCCGAAGGTACCGGCCGCCGACTCATCGACGAGGGCGGTCGA
The DNA here is from genome assembly GCA_016845285.1 of Deltaproteobacteria bacterium. Taxonomy (GTDB): domain Bacteria; phylum Myxococcota_A; class UBA796; order UBA796; family UBA2385; genus BH17. The sequence continues at coordinate 2,649 of JAERSX010000849.1, forward strand.
GAGCTCGACATCGGTGCCTGCGTCGGGGTCGGCCTCGGCCACCACCGTGTACGCCGCGAAGTGGTACACGGTGTGCTCGTCGCCCTCGTCACCTGTGTCGACCGGGGCCTCGCCTCCGTTGTAGATGAGGTCGATGGTCAGGGTGCCGTCTGCGATGGGCGTGAACCGGTAGTAGTCCAGGTCGCCGGTGGGCCCGCCATCAGGGCTCGCGCCGAACTCGGTGCAGTCGCCGGTGGCTTGGACGTAGCGGTAGCCCTGGAAGCCCATGTCGACCGCGGCGCCCTCGCCGGCGCTGTCGTTGTCGCCTTGCGTGGCCTCGTTCTCGGAGACCTGCTGCGGCGGCATGGTGACCGTGCCGCTCACGATGGTGCGATCGATGCCTTCCTCGTTGCGCGTGCAGCCCAAGGCGAGGGCGACGGTGAGGGGAAGCAGGGAGCGATGTGTGATTTGGAGGCGGGTCATCAGAACTCTCCCCGCAGGCCGAGCTGGAAGAAACGCGGGCTCTGGCGTGCGATGGTCTGGCCGAAGAGGATCTCGCCGTCGGCGTCGGTGTAGGGCTCACCCGAGGGGGTGTCGGCCTCGGTGGACACTGCGGTCGTGGTGCGGGTGTTGAAGACGTTGAAGCACTCGACCGTGAGGTCCCAGCTCGTCCGTCCCTGGGCGATGGTGAAGCCGCCCTTCAGGTCTGTGCGGGAGTAGGCCGGGAGGCGCCAGCTTCCGTCGATGCCCTCGCGGTAGGTGTACCAGCCGCCGTAGTAGTCGTTGTAGTAGACCGGGCGGTAGGGGAAGCCCGAGCTCATCTGGAAGTTCCAGCCGAAGAGGAAGCCGAGGGCTGTCTTGTCGTTGAGCTGCCAGGCGTGGGCGTCTCTGTAGGAGCCGGCCATCTTGACGTTGTGGGGCACGTCGTACGGCATCAGCCCCACCTCTTCGTCGTGCTGGGTGGGGATGTCGAAGCCAGCCGACGCCAGACCCTGGCCGATGTCGTCGCGTGCGCGGCCATAGGCCCGGCTCCAGGTGTACGAGCTGAGCATGCCCCACTTGTCGTCGAACTGCTTGTTGGCGGCGAGCTCGAGGGCCGTGTACTCGACGTAGGCTTCGTCGGGCGTGCGCATCCGGTAGTAGGTCTCGCCCGTGCCGTCGCGGCTGCCGATGACCTGGGTTCCCGCATCGTTCCAGATGAGGTTCACCTCGTCGTCTTCCCAGAGGTTGCGGGCCCTCTCGTAGGTGAAGGTGCCTTCGAGGCTCCAGCCACCGCCCACGTCGCGGGCCAGGCCGATGTCGATCTCGTCGCTCACCGGCACGAGCAGGTCGTCGTGCTGGAGGAAGTCGCTCTCGGCCGAGTAGCTGGGCACGGAGCTCCAGTCGTCGTCCTGAGCCGACCAGTCGAACACCTGCACGCCGTTGACGCCCTTGGCCAGGATGCTTGAGATCTCGAGGAAGCCCGAGTCGTAGAAGCGCCCGTAGTAGGCGTGGAGGCGGGTGCGGCCGTCGCCGGTGAGGTCGTAGGCTGCGCCGAAGCGGGGGCTCAGGGTGATCGCCGGGTCGTAGATGACGGTGCCCTCGTTGTCGAGGAAGCGCGCCTTGTCGAAGCGGAGGCCCGGACGGAAGGTCAGCCGGCTCGTGGGCTGCCAGACATCCTGGATGTACCAGCTGAGCAAGGTGCCCCGCAGCGGGGTCTCGGTGTCGTCGTAGATGACGATCTGGGCTGGGGTGTAGCCGTCGAAGTTGGTGGGGTCGCCGTCGTGGTTCCAGTACTCGATGCCGTTCTCGAGGCCCGGGTAGCTGGAGACGGAGTCGAGGATCTCTGCCTGCAACCCAACCTTGGCCTGGTGCTCGCCCAGGAAGCTGAAGAAGCGGGTGGCGCTCGACTGCACCGCGTAGCGGTTGCGGCTCGTGTAGTAGGCGTAGGGGTAGGGGCCCCAGCTGAAGCCGTCGGGCTGGTTGGGGAACCAGGCGCCCTGCTCCGGCTCGAAGTCGATGGTGCAGAAGCCACGGTCGTCGTAGTCGCTGCCGCCGCAGTCCTGCCACTGCATGGGCCGAATGCGCAGGTAGCTCGAGGCGGCGTAGATCTGGGTGTCGACGACGGTGGCGGCGTCAGGGGTCCAGGTGTGGCCCAGGCTTCCGAGCCAGCCGCCCTGCTGCCACCAGAGCTCGGCGTTGGGCATCGTGTAGATGCTGCGGTCGGCGTTGTCGATGTTGGTGGGGTCGAGCTGGCCCTGGATCCAGATCTTGTGGGCGTCCGCTGGCCGCCAGGTCAGCTTGCCGAAGACGTAGGCGCTGCGCCAGGTCTCCGACTGCATGGGGTACTCCTCGGGGCGACCGACGTCCTCGGGCACCAAGGCGGTGCTCACCTGGTTGTTGAGCTGCAGGCCCGTGAAGAACCACAGCTTGTCCTTGATGATGGGGCCGCCCAGGTTGAGGGCGAGGCTCTGGGACACGCTGGGCGGGGTCTCTTCTGCTGAGATCTTGCCGTCACCGTCGGTGTCGTACTGCTCGATCTCCTCATCGAGGGGCTTGTAGATCTCGAGGGCGGCGCTGTTGTAGTGGAACTGTGCGTCGCCTTCGAAGGAGTTGCCGCCCGACCGGGTGACGATGTTGATGGCACCACCCATGGAC
>JAERSX010000850.1 GCA_016845285.1 Deltaproteobacteria bacterium
ATGTAGAAGCTGGTGCGTCCGGGTGTGCGGGGGGCCTCTCGTGGGGTACAAGCCCGCCTCTCACCAAGGATGCATCCATGCGTTTCGTCCCCATGATCTCGCTGCTCGCCGCCGGCCTCCTCGTCCCCTCGGTGGCCCAGGCGGAAGACAACAATCTGAGGTTCAAGGTGGACACTGCCGTGTTCTCCATCGACACCTTCGGCAGCACGACCGAGAGTGGCAGTGACGAGGTGGAGGGAAGCATCACCAGCTCGGGCCTGAGCCTGGGCGGTGCCCCCGCGCGCCTCTACGGCGGCTACAAGGTGGGCAAGGGCCTCGAGCTCGGCGCTGCCGTCGAGGTGGGCATGCGGTCGAGTAGCTACAAGACCTCGATGACCACCTCTGGCACCACCGTGGACGACGACGGCGATCTCAGCACCGACTCCCGGTTCGGCCTGCTCGCCTGCTTCAGCTGGAACAAGGCCATCGGCGATGGCATGGGCTTCTACGCTCAGCCCAAGGCTGGCTTGTTCAACGTCAAGTCCGAGCCCGACACGGGCGACAGCACCGCCAGCAAGTACATCCTCTTCGGCGCCGAGGCAGGCTTGCACATCAACGTGGTGGGCAAGGCCAGCATCGAGGTGGGTGCCGAGTACCTCGGCGGCACCGGTAGCTCCTACGTCGACGACGACAAGGTCGACGACACCTCGCTGAGCGCCAGCCTCATCTCGCTGCGCACGGGCGCTCGCATCAAGTTCTGAGCCCGCTGCGCTTCAGGGATCTAAATGACCACCGACACCCCTGTCATGCGGCGGGCGAACGGGATCGACCTCGCGTGCCTCGAGGCAGGAGAGGGTCCGCTGGTGGTGTTGCTCCACGGCTTTCCCGACACCGCGACCAGCTGGGATCCCATCCGGGCCACCCTGGCTGCGCGTGGTTTTCACGTCGTGGCGCCCTACCTCCGGGGCTACGACCCCAGCGGAATCCCTGACTCCGATGCCACAGCCGAGGATCTCGGTCGTGACGTGCTCGGCCTCCTCGACGATCTCGATGTCGAGAAGGCGCGCATCGTTGGCCACGACTGGGGAGCGCTGGCTGCCCATGCCGCCGTGGGGCTGGCCGAGGAGCGCTTCAGCCACCTCGCCACCCTCGCCATCCCCCACCCAGCGGGCTTCAAGCCGGGGCTCGGAGACGCGTGGCGGGTACGGCACTTCGCTCACTACAAGCTGGCCGGTGCCCCCAACCGCTTCGTGGCAGGGGACTGGAAGGGCCTGAAGACCATCTTGGCCCGCTGGTCGCCCACATGGGACGTGCCCGAGGACGAGTTCGACGACCTGAGGCGGGCCTTCTCCAAGACCGAGAGCCTCGACGCCGCCTTCGGCTACTACCGAGCCCTCTCGCTGACCCCGCCCCGCTTCCTCCGCAAGAAGCTCTCCCTGGCCACGCTGGCCATCTGTGGTGAGCATGACGGCACCGTGACGCCGAGCGCCTTCGAGACGGCCCGCAGCCGCTACAAGGGTGCTTATGAGGTGGCGGTGGTGCCGGCTGGGCACTTCCCCCACCGGGAGTGCACAGAGCAGGTGACTCAGCTCCTCGTCGACTTCCTCGAAACAGCGGAGGCAGCATGAAGAACGGCCCCGTCACGCTACGACATCCCAAGGCCTTGTCCCCGACGGGGCTGCCCCCGACCGATGCGCCTGCCTGGATCGAGGGGATCGACAATCCCTACCTCCACGGCCTGTTCGCGCCGACCACCGTCGAGGTCGCGCCCCGCTCGCTGCCCGTCGAGGGCACCTTGCCCCGCGACCTCCACGGCGCCTACTTCCGCAACGGACCAAACAACCAGTTTCCGCCTCGCAACCGGTACCACTGGTTCGACGGCGACGGCATGGTGCAGGGGTTGTGGTTCGAAGACGGGAAGGCCCGCTATGGCAGCCGCATGATCGGCACCTGGGGGCTGGCCCAGGAAGAGCAGGCGGGCTCCGCCATCTGGCCCGGTGTGCTCGGCCCCTTCGACTTCAGCCTGAAGGGCGGGCCCCTCAAGGACACCGCGAACACCGACCTCATCGTGCACGAAGGGCGCCTGCTCGCCAGCTGGTACCAGTCGGGCCGGCTCTACGTGCTGGACCCGTGGACCCTCGAGACCCACGGAGGCGAGGACTTCGGCCGACAGGTGCGGGTGCCTGTCTCGGCCCACCCGAAGCTCGACCCACGCACCGGCGAGCTGCTGTTCTTCGGCTACACCGAGACAGCTCCCTACATGCGCTACGGCGTGGTGCGCACCGACGGCAGCGTCCACCTGGTCGACATCACCCTGCCCGGGCGTCGCTTCCCCCACGACATGGGCGTCACCGACCGCTTCAGCGTGCTCCATGACTTCCCGGTCTTCTACGACCCGAGGTTGTTTGCGAAGACCGGCAAGCGCGTGCCGCTCTTCCAGCGCGACGTGCCCACACGCTTCGGGGTCATCCCCCGCTTCGGCACAGACGCCGATGTGCAGTGGTTCGAGTTCGAGCCCTGCTACATGCTCCACGTGGTCAACTGCTGGGAGGAGGGAGACACGGTGGTGATGGTGGGCCACCGGCAGCCGGACCCCACCCTGCGGCCCGATCCGGCCGACGGGCCCATCGGCTCGATGCTCTCGGGCTTGCACATCCGCACCGAGCTTCACGAGTGGCGGATGGACACGGCGACGGGGGAGGGGAGCGAGCGGGTCCTCGATCCCGAGAACACCGAGTTCCCCACCATCGCCCCGGACGACTTCGGCCGGAACGGGCGCTACGCCTACCTCACGGCCTTGCCTCACGAGATCCCCGCCACTTTCGACGGTCTCGTCAAGTACGACCTCCACCGTGGAGCGCACAGTCGCTTCATGTACGGCGCGGGTGTCTTCGGCAGCGAGGCTCCCTTCGCACCGCGGGTCGGTGCCACGGGAGACGACGACGGCTACCTGCTCAGCATCGTCACCGACGCCCGTGACTGGTCGAGCGCATGCCTCGTCTTTTCCGCCCAAGACCTCGCGGCCGGTCCCATCGCGCGGGTGCCCCTGCCGAACCGGGTACCCGCAGGCTTCCACGCTACCTGGATGCGCGGTGAGGAGCTCCGTCCCCGATGAGTGGCAGCCCTCAGCCGCAGCGACACCACCTCTGGGGGGGGGCGTGAGTGCGCTGACGACCGACGATCTGGTCGGAACCTGGACCCTGTTGGACCTCGTCATCGAGGGGCCCGGTGGGGAGCTGAGGCGGCCCCTGGGAGCATCGCCGCGCGGAGTGCTTGTCTACGGGGGCGACGGAACCGTCTCGGCCATGTTGGCGGCGGCCTCGCGGGGCTCCCTGGGCCCTGGGGGACTCGAGGAGGCCTACAGCGCCGACGAAGCTGCCAAGGCAGCAGCCTTCGACAGCTTCATGGCCTACGCCGGGCGCTGGCGGCTCCAGGGAGACGCCGTGTTCCACGATGTCTTCTTGTCCTCGGCGCCTGAAGCCGAGGGGCAGACCCTGGTGCGTCGGGTCGAGCGGACTCCGACGGGCATGGCCCTCCGCTACGTGCGCATGGGCCGCAGTGGACGGCCATGGACCTACCGCCTGACCTGGACGCGGGCCTCGGAGATGACAGGTGAGTGAGCTGTTCGAGCAGTGGCGCGGGCGACTGGAGTCAGCGGTCCGTGCCACCGAGGAGCGGGGCTACTGGAGTCCCTTCTCGGAGTCGGCGAGTCGCCGCCACCACCCTGACGGAGCGCGGGCAGCTGGGCAAGCGGCCTTCGAGGCCTGTCTGGGCCAGCGCTTTGAGCTCTCACAGCCGGGCGAGTGTGACCGGGTGGGTGAAGAGGTCTCGCCCTTCACCCAGCAGCCGCTCGGTGTCAGCTACCCGCGCTGTTCCCCGGATGCGCTGGTGCAGGCCGCTCGCGCTGCCTTGCCGGCTTGGCGGGATGCTGGTGTGCAAGCGCGGGTGGGCTGCTGCATGGAGATCCTCGGCGCCTGGGAGGCTCAGGTCTTCGCCAACGCCTTCGCCACCATGCACACCGCTGGGCAGACCTTCCGCATGGCCTTCGCAGGCAGCGGGGCCAACAGCTTGGATCGAGGCCTCGAGGCCGTGGCCATGGCCTGGAAGGCCATGTCGACCGTGCCGGTCAGCAGCGTGTTTCGCCGGAGCTTCGGTGGCCCCGAGGTGGTGCTCGACAAGCGCTATCGCCTGGTGCCGCGTGGGGTCGCTGTGGTGATCAGCTGCGGCAGCTATCCGGCGTGGAATGCCTGGCCGGCGGTGCTGGCGAACCTGGCCACGGGCAACCCGGTGGTGGTCAAGCCCCACCCCCGCACTGTCCTCCCAGTGGCGCTGGCCGTGCGCGCGGCTCGCGAGGTCCTCGTGGCCTCTGGCCACTCCCCAGATCTCATCTCTCTGGCGGTCGACACCCTGGCTGAGCCGGGCACGGTGGCGCTGGCCCAGCATCCGGCGGTTCGTATCGTCGACTTCACGGGGAGTCCGGCGTTCGGCGCCTGGCTGCAGTCCAGCTGCCCTCAGGCCCAGGTGTTCACCGAGACTGCTGGGTGCAACGCGGTGGTGTTGGAGTCTGCGCTGGCCCTCCCACCGGTGGGCATCGCGCTGGCGCAGGGGTTGAGCATCTTCAGCGCTCAGATGTGCACCGCGGCCCAGAACATCTTCGTGCCTCGTGACGGAATCAGAGTGGGCGAGGCGCGTGTGAGTCTCGATGAGATCGTGGCTCACGTTGTGTCGCGTGTCGACGGGATGGTGGCGGCACACGGTCCGGATCTCTGTGGGGCCGTGCAGGATCCGCACATGGCTGGGCGTCTCGCCGCGCTCGGGGACGAGCCTCGGGTGACGGTCGCCCGACCGAGCGGGACCTACGCGCATCCCACCTGGCCCCAGGCACGCACGGTGACCCCTGCGGTCCTCCGAGTCGATGCCGATGCGCGTGACCTCTACGCGCGCGAGCACTTCGGTCCGGTCGCCTTCTTCATCGCCTGTGAGGACCGGGACCATGCGCTGGCTTGTGCCACCCGAGATGCCCGTGAGCACGGGGCCATCGCCAGCTACCTCTACTCGGTGGATGTGGCATGGCGTGAGCAGGCCGTGGATGCCTTCCTCGATGCGGGGGCGTCGGTGGGCTGCAACCTGCTGGGTCAGCTCCCCATCAACTACGCCGCCGCATACAGCGACTTCCACGTGACCGGCCTCGACCCCGCCGGCACCGCTTGTCTCACCGACCTCGCCTTCGTCGCCCGTCGCTTCGGCGTGGTTCAGGCCAAGGTGGAGCGACCGCGCTCGGAGAACCCATCGTGAATCTCGATGAAATCGTCATCCTCGAGGGAGCTCGGACCCCCATCGGTCGCTTCCTGGGTGGGCTGTCGCGGGTGAGCCCCACCGACCTCGGTGCCGTGGCGAGCGCCGGTGCCCTGTCTCGCGCCGGTGTGCCTGCAGACGCCGTAGACGCCGTGTTCTTCGGCAACGTGCTGCCTGCCAGCAAGGACGCTGCCTACCTCGCCCGTCATGTGGGCCTGGCCGTCGGGGCGCCGGAGTCCACGCCCGCACTCACCGTGAACCGCGCCTGTGGTTCTGGCCTCGACGCCATCA
>JAERSX010000851.1 GCA_016845285.1 Deltaproteobacteria bacterium
ACGGAGGGAGGTGGCGAGCTCTCCCTTCGCAGGGACTAGGTCTTGTGTGGGGTCATGGGGGTGCTGCGGAGGCTGCCGGTGCTGGCGACGCTGTGGGCGTTTCAGCGCTGCCTGCTCCGGGGTATTCGAGCCAACGCGGAGCACGACGATGCCTAGAGAGAGCGTCGAGCTCGAGATCGCGTGCCCTGCGGAGGAGGTGTTCGATCTCCTCCACGACTACGAGCGGCGCCTGGAGTGGGACCCGCTGCTGAGTCGGGCCGACATCATCGACGGCAGCCCAGCCGCCGCCAAGGGCGTCAAGACCCGCTGTGTGGGGACCTGGCGGAGCGGGGGCCTGGGCCTGGAGACCGAGTACATCAGCTTCGACCGCGGTCGCGTGGCGGCGGTGTCCATGTGCCGCCCCGCTCCCTTCTTTGCCCGCTTTGTGGCCACCATCGACCACCGAACCCTCTCCGAGGGACGCTCGGTGGTGCGCTACATCTATTCGTTCCAGGCGCGTCCGCGCAGCCTGCGCTGGCTGCTGGAGCCGATCATGAATGCGGTCCTGCGGTTTGAGACACGCCGACGCTTGCACGCCCTGAAGTCGTTCTTGGAGTCTTCATCCTGAGCGAGGGCAGACCATCGACCTCGGCTGTCTCTCGCTGTGGAGCCGTGTCCAGCCCTCAGGGGGTGAACATCACATAGGCGCGTCCACTTACGGGATTCCCACCTTGCCACTCCCCCGCTCCGATGACGAGGTCATCCAGCCCATCGCCGTTGATGTCACCTCCGATGGTGCCGCTCTCCCCTGCCTCGTCACCAGCGGCTGCACCGACGAACTGGTAGTCCGCATCCTCAAGCGCATAGTCCGCTGTCTCGGGGTCGAGGTTTGCGGCCAGGAAGAGGTAGCTGGTTCCCCGCCCCTCGTCGTCTGCATCGGCTCGATCCGCGTCGCGATTGGGCGAGCAGAAGAGCAGATCGTCGAGCCCGTCGCCGTCGACATCGCCGAGCTGGCTCATGACCTGACCTGCGAATTGCTCCTCCTCGACCCCCACAAAGCTGTAGTCCGCGTCTGCGAGCTCGATCTCGCTGTCGGCACCGAGGCTGGCGCCGAGGACGACGTAGTACATGCCGTTGCCGGTGATGATCGATGAGTTGTAGAACCCTGAGAAGACCAGGTCCTGGAGCCCATCACCGTCGATGTCACCGCTCGGCATGAGCGCCGAGCCGGCGTAGTCGCGCTTGGGATCCACCTGCCCGATGAAGGTGTAGTCGGCGGTCAGGACATCCACCTCCCCAGAGTCGACGAGGTTGGCTCCCAAGAACAAATAGATCTTGCCCACATGGTCGCCGGGCCACTCATCGGGGTATCCCCATCCGTATGCACCGATGACGATGTCATCGGTCCCGTCGCCGTTGACATCGCCCACTCCCGCAACCGCGCGGCCCAGGTGATTGTCGCCGCTCTCGCCCGTGAAGATGAAGTCCGCATCGGCGGCAGAACGCTCACGGGTGGCATCGAGGCTCGCGGCCAAGAAGAGATAGGCCCGCCCCACGTCGTCCTCGCTCGTGTCGAATCGCTCGGCACCCAGCAAGATGTCGGCGAGACCATCCCCGTCCACATCCCCCGCGCTGGAGACCGCATAGTGACCGTAGCCGAGCCGGTCCGACTCGACCTCGCCGCTGAACGTGTAGTCGGCGCTGTCTTCGAGGTAGATCACCTGGTCGGTGCCCAGCCCCGACGAGAACAACAGGTACACCTGGCCCAGGTTGTCCTCGCCAGAGCTACCGGCGGCGAGGATGTCGTCCAGCCCATCGCCATCGACATCTCCGGCCGAGACCACCAGGTGCAGGTAGTCCCCAGCTGCGCCAAACAAACAGTAGTCGGCATCCATCATGCTCAGCTCCGAGCCAGCAGACAGGTTGCTCCCCAGGAAGATGCAGCCCGCTCCCCGCCCGCCAGCAGCCGCTGGGCTGAGCACCATGACATCGCCGCGATGGTCTCCATCGAGGTCTCCCATGCGGACCAACTCCCCGGCGTCGGGCATCGCAATCTCCTGCACCGACACGTCAATTGCAGCGTCGCTGCTCTCGACCACCGACGAGGTCAGGTCGGCGGCATGGAACACGCGGACCGCATTGTTTACCTCGGGGTTTCCGATCGCGATGTCATCGAGACCATCGCCGTCCTGGTCACCAGCGCTGCCGAGCGGCGTGCCAGCCCACGACCACCCCATGTAGGCATACGGCTCCGACTCGGTGATGACGACCGGTGCCTCGCTGCTCAGGTCGATGGTGGTGGATGCACCGAGGCTCGACGTGTACACGACGAACACCGCTCCGGCATACGTGGCGTCGACACTGCTGTATCCACTGGCACCGATGAGCAGATCCTCGAGCCCATCTCCGTCCATGTCTCCCACAACACCGAGATCATCGCCGACATAGAGGTCGTCCGCTCCACCGACGAGGGTGTACGACGCATCGCTGACGTCGAGCTCTCCTCCCGCGGCCAGATCCTCGCTCATGAAGAGGTAGGCGGCCCCGTCGTACAGGGCTGCCTCACTGGATGCACCAGCCCCGCCGAAGAACAGCTCGTCTGCACCGTCTCCATCCAGATCGGCGACAACGCTCAGCGAACGTCCGGTCTCGCTGTAGGAATCAAGGCCGAAGATGACCGTCTCCGCATCCGCTACCGACAGCTCGGTTGCGCTGCGGAGCGTCTCGCCCGACCAGACATAGACCGCCCCTGCGTTGGTGGCCGTGTCGTCTGCTCCGTAGACGCTGGCGGCAAGGTCATTGAGCCCGTCGCCGTCGAAGTCTCCTGCACCGAGCGACCAGCCCAGGTAGCCATAGGCGGCACCCCCTGTCAGCTGGATGCCAGCGTCCGCCAGGTAGCTGCTGCCACCCACGGTGAGGCTCGCCCCCGACACGATGTACACCTTGCCCGCGCTGGTGTCGGCGTCGTCGTTGTGGGTGGCCGCGATGATGAGGTCGGCGACCTCGTCCCCGTCGATGTCCGACGCGATCAGACAGCGCCCCGCCCGGTTCGTCCCGTCCGCCATCTCCTCTCCGTAGAGGACGTGGTCGGCATCCGCCGGAGACAGCTCACCAGCTGCACCGAAGCTGGTGGCGAGGAACACATACACCGCGCCAGCGTGGTCGCCGACCGTGTCGTTGTAGGGGGCACCGATGACGAGGTCGTCGAGACCATCGCCGTCCAGATCGCCCGCGGTGGCGAGGGCCTCTCCCAAGCGCTCGCTGGTGCTGCTCATGATGGTGTAGTCCGCGTCTGTGTCACTCAGCGCAGATGCACCCTCCAGGGTCGAGCCCAGGAAGACAGAGACCATGCTGCGACCGTAGTCGCTCACGACGAGGTCGGGGAGCTCGTCGCCGTCGAGGTTGACGGACAGGACGCTGCTGCCGAACTGCGCCTCCGCCGAGCCGTCGACGACGATGTCTTGCACGTCCTCGAGCGCAGACTGGGCATCCGTCCAGCCCACGAAGGGTGGACACGCATCGACATCGTCTGCATCGGCGAGCCCGTCGCAGTCGGTGTCGATCCCATCGGAACACAGCTCGGGGGCCCCCGGCGCTATCTCAGGGTCCGTGTCGTCACAGTCATCCCCGCCGGCCGCCTCGTCGGCATACCCATCGCCGTCGACGTCTGGACCATCAAAGTCGTCACAGTCCTGGTCGACACCATCGACCGTGTCGTCGTCGGCACCGGGGTAGCTGTCCGCATCGGTGTCGTCACAGTCATCCCCGCCGGCCGCCTCGTCGGCATGCCCGTCGCCGTCGGCGTCCGGACCGTCGAAGTTGTCACAGTCCTGGTCGACCCCATCGACGGTGGAGTCTTCCGCCCCCGGGTTCACGTCCGGATCGGCGTCGTCGCAGTCTCCTTGCTCTGTTGAATAGCCGTCCTGATCGACATCATCGTCCTCTGGTGGATCCGATATCGGACCCTCTCCGGTGTCGACCGGAGGACTCGATGAGCAGGCAGCAAGGAGGACGACGAAGGTCAGTGTCTTCATCAGCAAAGTGTAGCAGTCCCCCCCCTCCGATGACTCGTCCACGACGGCTCACCGACCAGCGAGCCCCTTGGACAGAGGCCATGCATCCGCCATGACTCACCGCCAGCGGATGCCGAGCCCTCGGAGGTCACCAGGCGGTGGGCAGTCCGTCAGGCTCGTGACAGCACGGTCTCGTGTCGGTCTCCATGACACCGACCGGGATAGCCTCGCCCCATGCCGCGTCCCTTCTTCCCGCACACCCTCGACGACATCACCCGGGCCGTGGACGGCGGGCTGGGCCTGGTGGTGGGCGACATGCCCGACGGCTCCCTCTGGGTGCTCAAGCGCTCGCGCAAGACCGGGACCTACACCCTGACCCACTGGTCGGATGTGAAGCGCAGCAAGCGTCTGTCCAGCGAGCAGATCGA
>JAERSX010000852.1 GCA_016845285.1 Deltaproteobacteria bacterium
GGTCCCGACTCGACGCCAGGCCCAGATGAGCAGGGTGCCCGCGAGGGTCACCAGCCCCAGGCCGATCATCCAGAAGAAGTGGGGGAGCAGCGAGTTCCAGAGCTCGCGTCCGGCCACCGCGGCGGTCCAGGGCTCGGGCTCGGGCTCGGGCTCTTCGACCACCTCTTCGACCTCGACCTCCTCCTCGAGCTCGGGCTCGGGCGCCTCGCGCAGGTAGGCCGGAAGCGGCTGCAGCACATCGGCGTCCACGCTGACCACCGTCCAGCCGGCCGAGAGCTTGGCCTGGAGCCGACGCACCAGCGCCTGCACATCCCCGCTCTCGAGGGCCTTTTCGTGGGCGAAGGAGCAGCGAGCCTGGGTCAGGTACTCCTGCGACGCGGACGCATCGGGAGCTGCACCCTCGCCCAGTCCGGGCAGCGAGCGGGAGCGAGGCCGATCGGCCACGGCATGGTCGACGTAGGCACAGCCCTTGGAGTAGCAGCGCTGGGCGTCACAGTCGGCGGCGAGGGCCAGCTCGAAGTCGTTCTCCAGGAGCTGCAGCTCCACCAAGACCGAGGGAGGGATCTGGCGCTTGGGCACCGCCGGAGACTCGGCGTGCACGCCGCCGGTCAGGAGTGCCAGGAGGAGGGGGGCAGACATCAGTAGATCCTCACGACGACGCGTCGGTGGCGGGCGAGCTGCTCACCGGCAGAGAGGCCCACGAGCTCATCCTCGGGGAGTGGCACCGTGTCGGCGTAGCCTTCGACGCGGATGCGGTCCTCGGTGAGCCCGACCGTCTCGAGCCGCGTACGCACTGCGTTGGCCCGACCGGTGGAGAGTTCCCAATTGGTGGCGTAGGTGGCGCCGTTGACGAGCGGGGTGGAGTCGGTGTGGCCCTCGACGGCGAAGTCGTAGCGACCGGCGTAGGGGACCAGGGTCTGGAGCATGCTGTCCAGGGTGTCGGCCTGCTCGGTGCGGATGGCCGCCTGGCCGGAGTCGAAGACGAGACCGGAGTTGAGCGAGAGCTTGAGGCCCTCGTCGGTCAGATCGGTCTGGATGAGCTCTTCGAGCCCTTCCTCGGCGATCCGTTGTTCGATCTCTTCCTGGATGGCCGAGAGGCTCGCCGGCTGCTCGATGCCCGACAGTCCCTCTGCGATCTGCTGCATGCGGGTGCGGCTCACCTCGGCAGCCGCCAGCAACATGGCGAAGAAGATGAGCAGGTTGGTGATGAGGTCTGCGTACGACAGCAGCCATCCCTCATCGCTCGTGTATGACCGTCTCTGCACGGGTCAGCCCCCCGCCACGAGGGCGTCCCGCCCGGCCAGGGCCAGCATCTCGCCCACGGACTGCTCGCAGCGCTCCAGGGCGCCCAGGCGCTCGTCGAGCAGGCCACGAAGGAAGTGCCCGATGGGCCCGGCCACACCGGCACCGAAGGCCACGCCGTACAGCGTCGCCAGCAGAGCCAGCGAGATGGCGGAGCCCAGGTTCATGCTGTCTTCGCCCATGTTTCGGAAGAGCTGGATCATGCCGGTGATGGTGCCCACCATGCCGAAGGACGGGGCCAGCTTGGCGAGCAGCTCCCAGTTGCCCACGGCCGGCTGCCAGCGAGACAGCTCGGCGTGACGGAGCTCGGTGAAGGCGGCCCGCGTGGCCTCCTCGGGGGCCCGACTCAGCACCAGCTGCAGCATGCGTCCGATGGCGGGGAAGGCGCTGCGCTCGGCGAGCTCGACCGCCTGGGCCCGCTTGCCCTCGCGCCACAGCTCGGCCAGCTTCGCACGCTCCTCCTCGAGGGCGGCGTTGGCAGGCGCGAGTGTGCCCAGACCGGGGATGGCCTCTCTCAGACACAAGATGGTGCGGAGGCTGGTGGCGGCGGTCGACGACACCATGATGGCCGACGCGGAGCCGCCCAACACCATGACGAAGGCGTGGAAGTCGAAGGCCGAGATGGCCGCCTCTCCCCGGTCGCTGAATCCGTACCACACCACGAACGCCAAGATGGCCAGTCCAATAATCTGCACAGCTTCGTCCTCTCGTGTTCCAGCGGGGGTTCTACGGGGTCCCGGAAATTCTCAGGGGGTGCCTTGTGCCTGGAGCTCCTCGAGCTTCTTGCGCACGGTGGGGTCTGTCTCGATCTCTTCGACGGTCTCGTAGACCTCGATGGCCTTGTCACGCTCACCCAGCATCAGCAGGATGGAGCCCTTGGCCCGCAGCGTCTCCGGGTGCGAGGGGTACCGGGCCAGCACCATCTCGCACCACTCGAGGGCGAGCTGGTAGTTGCCGGCACTCAGGGCGTCCTGCATGCGGGTGCGGGCCCCGGAGATGCTCACCTCGGAGGCATCGGGATTGACGCGCAGGCCGCGCTCCCGGTACGCCGAGTCCAGCGTGTTGTCGGCCAGCGAGGGGGGCGGTGGCACCAGCCGTGTCGCCGGGATCGTGTCCACATCCGTCGACGACGGTGTGTGCTCGATGACGATGCGCTGACCGCTGGCCAGCATGGGGATCTCGACCTCGGTGATGACGTTGCCATCGTTCCAGCTCACCTTCATGGCGGTGGTGGAGCCGAAGGCCATGGGCCGCAGCTGCGTGCCCTCCTCGTCCTCGAGGGCCGGGTTCGTCGCTGGCGCCGGCTCGATGAGGTAGTGCGTGTAGTTGCGGGAGGCGCAGCCACACGCGAGCCAGGCCGTCAGGGCCAGCCAGGTGGCGGGGGAGCGGGAGGAGTTCGTCATGGGATCACCGGAAGGAGGCTGATGTTCATGAGCGAGATGCCGACGCCGATCTCACCGTTCGTCGAGACGGAGAGGATGGCGCCATAGTTGGAGCGGCCGAAGGGAACGCGCACGACGCCGACGGCGGTCACCAGGGGATCGATGATGTCGCCGCCGTCGGCCACGCTGCGGACGATGGCCGTGGGCAGACTCACCAGGAGCTTTCCGCCCACCAACACCGGGACCATGTCGAGGGCGCGGTAGTGGGCGGCGCCGACTCCCACCACGGGGTCGTAGAGCGACAAGCTCACACCCGACAGGCGGCTGTTGTTGGCGCCCCACTGCTCGGTCCAGTCCAAGGAGATGTGTTGGCCGGGGTACAGCGCCATGTCCACGAAGGCCTGGGTGATGCTGTCGCCCCGGGCGCGGCGCTCCAGCTCGGCGGAGAGGGTGTGCATGCGCTGGGTGTTGGCGTTCTCCACCAGATCGGGGTCGACGTTCTGTGCGTAGATCACCCGGGCCGTGTGGAGGTCGATGATGCGGATCGACACGCCTCCGCGCGTCTCGTCGAGCCAGATGGCGGACCTGGCCGCCTCCGACTTCCCCCGGCTGTCTTCGTCGAGGCGGACGATCTCGTCGAGGGAGATCACCCCGGACTGGTAGGTCAGCGTCCCCTCCTCGACCCGGGTGCGCGGCGCCATGCAGGCCTCACACAGCCGCAGCGTGCCCTGCCCGAAGGTGCTCTGGAGCACCTCGATGGCGCGGGTGGCGTACCAGTCCCGCGACTCCTCGATTCGAGGCTCGGCGCTCACGATGATGGCCGGGAGCACCTCTCGCGGCAGCAGTCGACCGTCCTCCAACCGCAGCGCGAGCACCTCCTCGAGGCGAGCCAGGGAGTCCCGTGTCGTGTCGGCACCCGCAGACGCCGGCGTGGAGCCCAGGGCGAGCCCCAGGACCACACACGCCGCCATGACCCGCTTCAGAAGCAAAAGGTCACCTCGGTGCCGATGGTCTGGAAGCTCACGCCAGCGATGAACAGGTACTCGCCCATGTTGGGGGAGTACGTCAGGTCGGGGATGGTCTCGAGGAAGCCCGACAGCCCGATACGGTTGCCGACCCGCAGCTCGAGACCCACCTGGAAGGTGCCGAAGGTGGTGCGGGGACCGTCACCCTCGAGGTCGGCGATGAGCTCGTCTGCGGTGAGCACCTCGTCTCGGAAGGAAGCGGTGGCTGGGCCCCAGACCGAGATGGCTGCGCCACCGAAGAAGCCGTAGAGATCGGGGCGGGTGAGAGAGCGGACCTTGCCGGTGATCAGGCGACTCACGCGGACCTGACCCATGACGCCCTGGTAGGCCTGGGGGATGAAGCTGTAGCCCATCATCAGGCTGGAGGTCCAGGTGCGGGCGTCGGTGGAGCCGAGCTCGACGCCGGTCTGGAGCCAGAGGAAGGGGGGCGGGGCGATGCCCACCTCGGTGTACGGGCGATCGTAGGTACGGATGACGAAGCGGACCGGGATGGTGAGCGGCCCGCGATCGTGCAGGGCGTCGAGGTACTCCTCGCGGGCCTCGGCGGCAGACTTCAGCGCGGTGGGCTGACGCAGCAGGGCGGGGGTGCTCGCCGAGGTGGCCAGCGTGTGGCTCCAGACGATGGGCAGCTCGGGGGTGAGCTGGGTGATGCGCGCCCGCAGGACGAGCCAGGCGCCCTCGGCCTCCACGTCGATGAAGAGGGCGTGTCGGCCCGTGTCCTGGCCGAGGCGTGACAGGACCGCCGGGTTGTCCACCCCACGACTCACCACCGTGCCCTCGGGCCCGGAGTGCACCACCACCGCCGTGCACTCCGGGCAGTGCACCAGCTGGACATTGGTGGTGGGGTTCTGGGTGAGCACCGCCGCGATGTGGTTCTCGAGGAGGGCCTGCATGCCGGTGCCGAGTCCCACGGGCACGGACACGCCCGCCAGGACCACGGGGGTGGGGGCCTGGAAGACGGGGTCTTGCAGCCACCCCAAGACCAGCTCGTCCACCAGATCGTAGGCCGACAGCTGCACCTGGCTTCCGATCTCTGCACGCACCCGCTCGAGCTCGGCGAGCTGGGCCTCCTCCACGGTGGCGGCCTGCGCAGGCTGCGCAGCGAGGGCGAAGGCCAGGGCGAGGGCGAGGGCGAGGGGCACGGCCGGCACGGCCCGGGTCGCCACCCGAGCGACGGCCCGGACGCGGTTCCACACAGCGGACATGGTGGCGTGCATCAATGGAGCCACGACCAGGTGCCACGGTCGCACAGGCCGGCGTGCAGGATGGTCTCCCGGGGATCGAGGCTCACCACCGCGAGGAGTGCCTGATCGGGCCCCAGCGCCCCGGTCTCCGCGTAGCGTCGGCAGGCGACGGGGTAGGCCGACTCCGGATCCATGCGGGTGATGACCTCCACGTCACCCACCGCCAGCACCGGCGTGCGGTCGGACACCTTCAGCCCCTGCCGCACCAGCGCATTCTTGGTGGCGAAGGCCACCTTCGCGGACACCTGTGCGCTCGGGTAGTGCGTCTCCACCAGCCAGGTTCGCTCGCCGAGATCGGGCCGGAGGGCTTCCGCCGCAGACGCCATCGCCACGGCGTGGGCGTCGAGGTCCGAGAGGATGGCTTCGTCTTGGGGGGCCCGGAGGTCGGGCCTGAGCAGCCGCTCCCGGCAGATCATCACGCTTCGCTCGACGTAGTCCCCGCGTGGGCGGGCCATCTCGATCTGTCCCGGGTAGCTCTGGCTGCCCGTCTCCGGGCTGACCCGGGCACACTCCAGGCGGCGGGAGGCCCGCTTCGAGCGGAGCAGGCCCGGGGCCGGGTCCTGCGCGCCCTTGTAGGGCAGGATCAACAGCGAGAGCCAGAAGATCACGGGGTCGCCGCTCCCGTGGCAGCCGCGTCAGAGGCGGACTCGGCGGCTCCCGACCCACCTGCGGCCCTGAGTCCCTCCTGCCGAACCTGCCACTGCATCTTGGCGTTGAAGAGGAGCTGGCTCAGCTGGCTGTAGAGGTCGGCGGACAGGTCTTGGTTGACGGCGTCGCCCGTGAGCTCGTCCTCATCTTCCCGCCAGAGCAGGTCCACGATGCGGTTGGTCGCCCAGCTGCCCACGCCGAAGTAGCGGACCAGACGGCCCTCCAGGGTGTCACGGGCCAGCAGGAAGCCGGTTCCGTCGCGGATCACCACGTCGGTCGCAAACGAGGACTCCGTGACGCCGGGCACCAGCGTGAAGCTGCCAGCGCACAGCACCCATGACACGGGATCGCTCGCCGCGTGGGTCTGTCGGGAGCGCAGCTCGAGCACCAGGTCGGTGGGTGCCTCGTCGGTGCCGCGGGAGACCCCGGTCGCATCGACCCCCGCCTCCGACTCCGACTCCGAGGCCGCGAGAGCCGCTTCCTCTTCCTCCCGGGCCTGCTCCACCTGCAGGCGGTTCCGCGTGTAGGTGAGCACCACCGCGCCCTGGTTCTCGAAGAGCGTGCCGACCCGCCGGCACAGCATGCGGGTCTCCTCGGGGTTGAGGTGATCGCCGGGTGCGCAGTAGACGGTGAGCCGCACGTCCTGGAAGTTCGGCTGCTGGGGATCGATGACCACGGGGTCGTGGAGGCCGGACATGGGCTGGTAGACGTGCACGCAGCCCGAGCCGCCCCCCACCAGTCCCACCAGGAGGCCCACCGAGGCCGACAGACGGGTCATGCAGCGGACCACACCGCCGGTCGCAGAGCTGCGCCAGCGACGATCCCACACGGCAGCGCGCTGCGCACACGCGCCCGCCATGACTCGCGAGAGTGCAGTTCGTGCCGGTGAAACGAGCGCCTCCGTTGGGCGGCGAGTGCGCCGCCAGCATCGACAGGTGCCGCGCCCATAGGGACGGTAGCACGCGAATCCGCGGCGTGCGCCACCTGCGCGTGATCAACGGAGGCCGTCGGCCTCGCACGGGCTGTCGTCTCTGGTACCCACCAGGCCAGGGGCTCGACCCGACGACCTGCTACTCGGCGCGGGCGAACCAGCTCGACACGCCGGGGTGCTGCTCCACCGCCGTGAAGAGGGCGCTGAGCTTCGGCCAGGCATCGAGGGCGGTGGGGGCGATGTGGTCGTAGATGCCGCCGCGGGTGGACCGGAGGATCACGTAGAGCTTGAGGTCGGCCACCTGGAGGG
>JAERSX010000853.1 GCA_016845285.1 Deltaproteobacteria bacterium
GGGCGGGGCGCTCTTCCAGGAGCTCCGCGCCACCCACGCTGCAGAGCTCCAGGTCATGGCGGAGCTGGGCTACGACGCCGCGGTGGTGGGCAACCACGAGTTCGACTGGGGCCCCGATGGGCTGGCCGAGCTCATCACCAAGGGCGACGAGCTGGGCGCCGATGTGCCCCTGCTGCTGGCCAACCTGACCGCCGATCCCGAGTCCGATGAGGACGACCCCTTCTCCGCTCTCCTCGAGAGTGGCCGGGTCACCCCCACCATCACCCTCGACCTCGACAACGGCCTGAGCATCGGCATCGTCGGACTCATGGGAGACGACGCCTACACCGTGGCGCCCGGTGCCTACTCGCTGATCCACAGCCTCCCCGAAGATGCAGCTGGTCCGTACGTCGAGGGCCTCCAGGCCGAGGGCGTCGACATGGTCATCGCGCTGAGCCACAACGGCGTGCGCGACGACCTCGAGAAGTCGCCGGACCACATCCTGGCCGACACGGTGCCCGGCATCGACCTCATCGTGAGTGGGCACAGCCACACCACCCTGCCCGACCCACTCACCGCCGAAGACGGCACCCTCATCGTCCAGGCCGGTGCCTACACCCGCTACGTCGGAGAGCTCGTCATGAGCCGCGAGGTGGGCGGCGACTGGGAGATGGACTCGTACATGCTCCACGAGCTCGACGACAGCATCATGGGCGACGCCGACATCACCACCATGGTGGAGGGCTTCCTCACCGACCTCGACGCGGGCCCTCTCGCCGACCTCGAGACCACCTTTGCCGAGCCCGTCGCCCTCATCCCCGGCAACATGGAGATCACCGCCTGTGCCGAGTCCGGTCTCGGCGATCTCATCACCGACGCCTACCGGTGGAAGCTGTCGGAGCTCTCCCCCGATGACCCCATCGATGTGGCCTTCGAGAGCCAGGGTGTCATCCGCGACGACCTCATCGCGGGCGAGGGGGGCCTGCAGGCCTTCAGCGACATCTTCCGGGTCTTGCCCCTGGGCGAAGCCACCGACGATCGCCCTGGCTACGCGCTGGCCCACTTCTACGTCAACGCTGCCGACCTCGAGGCTGCCTGTGAGGTCAGCGCCTCCATTCCGGCCCTCAACGGCTGTGCCTACTTCATGGAGCAGTCCGGCCTGCGCTGCACCTACGACGACGAGCGCGGCACCTTCAGCAAGATGCAGAAGGTGGAGATCTGGGATGCGGAGCTGGGCGACTACGTGGAGCTCGACACGTCTGGAGCCGACGAGACGCTGTACCACGTGGCCGTAGACACCTACATGGCCAGCCTCATGTACATCATCGGTGACCTGACCTCCGGCTTCATCACCCTCGAGCCGAAAGATGCGGACGGCAACATCATCGATCCGTCCACCAGCATCTTCGATGCGGACCCCGACACCGACGGCGTGCAGGAGGTGAAGCTCTGGGAGGCCCTCCGCGACTACACCCGGTCCTTCGAAGACACCGACGACGACGGCGTGCCCGAGGTGCCCGACCGCTACCTGGCTGCTGACGGCCGCATCATCGAGCTGTAACGGTCGCTCACGCGTGTCATGTGACGCGCCGCTACGGGATGCGGGCCGTGTTCAGCCCACCGAGCGCGCAGACCCCCGTTGGGCTCGGGCCGTGTCCCACTGGGCGACGGCCTCGGTCTCGCCCGCTGGGGCGCCACGGTCGTAGCGGGCGGCGTGGCGTGCATAGTCGGGCGAGCGGTAGCGCTCGTGCAAAAAGCGGGCGTAGTGGGTGCTGTCGAGCATCACCAGGAGCTGCCCGGGCTGGCTCTTCCGTCCCATTCGACGCATGAGGCGGAGTCCACCGCGCGTGAGCTTCCGCATCACCGGGTCCCCGCTCCGTGCCGCCGACAGTCCCAGCGCCGAACCGATGAACAACTTCTCCGGCAATGGACGCGACCGTGGGCTCCACTCCCAATTCCGCTTGATGCGGTCCAACATGAGCTCCGTGCCGTAGAGCTGTTCGTACAGCCACACATAGCCATCTTGCAGTTCGTCGATGCTCATCTGCTTGGGTTGCATCACCACGTGGCGCGTGTCGTAGAGGTGCCAGTCCTGGTGAAGGAGACGCCCCTCCGCTTCCATGTCGTCGAAGAGCCTGGTGCCGGGCATGGGGTTCAGGATGCTGAAGAAGGGGTAGAGAATGCCCGTCTCTTGCACGAAGTCCCGCAGGCGACCGAAGACGTCGATGGTGTCGGTGTCGAAGCCCACGATGAAGTTGCCCACGACGCTCATGCCACGTTTGTGTACCTCGGCGATGGCGTCCTGGAAGGTCATGCAGAAGTTGATGCCCTTGGCCATCTCCTTCAGTGTGGCTTCCTCGATGGACTCCAGGCCGATGATCAGCGTGTTGCAGCCGGCATCCCGGAAGAGATCGAGGAGCTCGCCATCGGAGGCGACGTTCAGTGTGGTCTCTGCCGACCATGGTGTGATCTCGCCGGCCTCATGGAGCGGCACCAGGGCGCGCAGCAGGTCCTTTGTGTAGGTACGCCGGGAGATGAAGTTGTCATCGACCACGTACAAGGGCCGCTTCTTTCCAGCGATGCCGCCGCCCGGAGGGAGGCTGCGCAGCTCGTTCACGACGCACTCGACGGGCTTGAAGCGAAAGCTCTGTCCGCTGATGTCGGGCACGCTGCAGAAGCGGCAGGTGAAGGGACAGCCACGCGTCGTCTGGATCTGATGGAAGAAGTATTTGGCGGATGGCGCCGCGTCCCAGTTCGGTGCGGGGATGGCGTCCATGGGGGGGTACTCGGTGGCGTCGTACCGGGGCTTCAGCTCGCCCGCGAGCCAGTCTTCGACGACCCCTGGCCAGATGGCCTCCGCCTCTCCGGTCACCACGCAGTCGCAGTGTTCCAGGGCCTCATCGGGTCGGAGCGTGGGGTGGATGCCCCCCATGATCACGGGCACGCCACGGGCGCGGAACGCGTCGGCCACCTGGTAGGCCCGGGTGACGCACGAGGTCTTTGCCGACAACGCGACCAGGTCGGTCTGCATGTCGAAGTCGATGGGCTCGACGTACTCGTCCACGAAACGAACCTCGACGGTGGGCGGGGTGCAGGCCGCCACGGTCAACAGGCCCAGATCGGCGAAGGCCCGGTCGAGGCGGAGCACCTGGAGCACCAGGTTCATCTCGTAGAGCTCTCGTTCGGTGGGATCGAGGTTCTTGCGGGTAGCGATGAAGGTGATGCGCTTCACGTGTGAACTCCTCAGGGAGATCCATAGTCGGCAGAGGCGGCAGACTACCTTTCAACGGCCGCCGATTGGGCGAGGCGTTCCAGGTGTGCCGAGAGAGCGGCGCGCTGTACAACCTCTATCGTGGAGCAGGACTCGGGTGCGGCCTCTGCGTGGCGCTCCATGAACACGCCCTTGGCGACACTGGACACGTCCAGCCAGGGCCCGGCCTGGGGGTCGGCGTGGGCCAGGAGCACGACGAAGGCGCCGTGTTCATCGATGTCGAGCTCCCGATCGGTCAACAGGGTGGGTCCGGGGCAGCGCTGGGGGAGGACGCTCTGGAGCAGGGTGTCGTACACGATGACGGAGAGGTAGCTGGAGTCGGGGTGCATGCTGCCCCGAACCACCGCCACTTCGTCGTATGCCAGCTCGTAGGCCACGTAGCGGAGGGCGAGGTGCGGGTTCATGCCAAAGGCATTCAGATCTGCCTTTTTCACCACGGGGCCGGGCTTGTCGTCGAGTTGGCCGCGGTGGACTGCGCGTCTCAGGCTCCGGTAGGCGACGGCGTCGAGACCCAGGAAGCTCAGCGCCATCCAGCTCGCCGCAGCGCTCAGGGCCACCAGGAGGAGCCAGATCATGACAGCACTCGGATGGCGGGCAGGGTGCCGCGGTCGAAGGGTCGATAGTTGCGGCACGAGAGCAGATAGTCGCCCTGGGGCAACGGCAGATGCACCGCGTCCTGGAGACCGCCGGGAAGGCTGCCGGGAGCGCCGCCCAAGATGCACGCCACGTGCTCCTGGGCCGCGAGGCGGGGCGCCAGTATGGACCAGGGCACCCCAGCCACCGAGCGCAAGCGCGCGTCGTACACGGCCAGGCTGGTGGGGCCCTCGGCCACTCTGGGGAGCTCGATGAGCAGCCCCTCGGTGCCGATGCGAACGCGGCAGAGGACCGTGTAGCTGTCGGGGTTGTCGGCGAGGACGCGAAAGTTCGGACGGCGCATCGCGAAGAAGCGCGGGCGCAGGCCCCAGGTGAGCCGGAAGCCCAGGGCGAGCACACCCACCGTCGAGGCCGTGAGCAAGAGGCCGGTCCCCACCCCGCTCAGGGCGCCGAGGGGGCTGATCTGCCCATCCCAGAGCGCAACGAGCGCCCAGGCCGGGGCGACGAGCCCGAGGAACACGGCGTCGTCGCGCATGGGGGCGGCGCAGGAGCGGGGCTCGCGTCGACCCAAGGCACCGAGGCAGAGGAGCAGGCAACCCAGTCCGGCGGTGGCCATGCCGAGCCCGGTGAGGCCCCCGGCGTCGTTGGCGAGCCAGAGGATGGCGGGAATCGCGACCAGGCGCGTCAGCCAGGTGGCCCCGATGGCTCCCAGGAACAGGGCATTCCAGGAGCGACTGCCCCCCAGGACCATGTGGGGGTGGAGGGCTGGACGGCCGAACAGGGCGGGCCACTGGAGCCCAGCGAGGGCGAAGAGGGCTGCGATGGCGAGGAGCAGGCTCACGGCCCCGTCTCCGCTGCGATGTCGAAGGCCTCGATGTAGTCGGCGTAGCGGTCGCGGAGGAGCGCGGGGCTGAGGCCGTACTGCTCAAGGGGGTAGCGGTGTCGCCGGGTGGGTGCGCGTGCGCGGGCGGCGGCGGCTCGGGTGAGCTCTGCCTCGAGGGACTCGGAGACCTCGTCGTCCCAGCGAAGGCCGGCGGCCTCGATGACCTCGCGCGCCACGCCCAGGGGGTCGGACTTGAGGCGGAGGTAGGCCACGTCGATGAAGCGTCGCTGCCCTACGTCCCGGCGAAGCGCCAGAAAGCGGTCGGTGCCCCCTCGGTAGGCCCGCTGGAGCAGGTTGCTGGTGCGCTGGAAGTCGAGGACCGGGGCCTCCATCATGTGGTGGCAGGCCATCATGCTGTTCAGCGACGGGAAGACCCGCGCCGGATCGCGGTGGATGTGGATGAAGAGGGCCTCGGGCACGGCCTCGTAGATGGCCCGGGGATGCACGAAGTGACCGGGTGACTTGAGCGCCCAGCCTGTGCCAGGGAGCGCCGCCTGTAGCAACAACAGGGGGTCGCGGTAGTGGGC
>JAERSX010000854.1 GCA_016845285.1 Deltaproteobacteria bacterium
ACCCACACCTGCGCGGACCCCCTCCGTGCGCCCACGGAGGTCGCCGTAGTCGGAGGGCACGAGGAAGACGCTGTGGGTATCGAGACCTCGTGTGATGCCGCGGATGGCGTCGTGGACGAGGTCTTCGGTGGCACGGACCTCGATGTACTGGGACTCGATGGTGGCCAGCGCGCGGGCGAGGGTGTCGATACCTGCGTAGGGCTCGCTGGAGCTGGCATGAGCGTGATGGACCACGGTGGTGCCACCCAGGAGGCCGCCAGCAAAGGCCACAGAGGTCAGCAGAAAGGCCGTGAGGGTTTGCCGCACCGTGCATCCCGGGTTTTCGGCAGAGCCGCGACGGGGCAGTCTACAGCGGCTTCAGCCAGGGGAGGGGGTCCTGTGGAGTGCCGTTGTAGCGGATCTCGAAGGTGAGCAGGTAGCCGTCGCCATCGGTGAGGCCGGAGTTGCCCACCAAGGCGAGCACCGTACCCGCGTCCACGCGCTGACCCTGGCGTACGCGGACCCCGTTGGCGTGGGCGTGCACCGTGGTGTAGCTGCCGTGCTGCACCGCCACAGTCTGCCCGTAGCCAGGGATGAAGTCCACGAGGGTGACCACCCCGGGAAACACGGCGCGAATGGGGGTGCCGAAGTCGGCGGTGATGTCGATGCCGTAGCTCTCGGCGCCGGTGCCGGAGGCGGGCGATGTGCCGAAGCGTCGGGTGACTGGCCCTCGCACCGGCCAGGGGAGCTGGCCGTATGCGGAGCGGAACGAGGTGGGGCCAGGCTCGCTCTGTGTGCTCGTGATGTGATTGGAGAGGTTGCTGCGGGCGCCTGCCATCTCGCTCATGGCGCGGATGGCGAGATCTTGGCGGTCGCGTACCTGGGCGAGGAGCTCGACCCTCCGAGCACGCTGATCTCGGAGCTCGGCCTCCTTGAGCTGGACCTCCGCCCGCAGGGCGCCGAGCGCTTCGAGGGACTGGTCGGAGGCCGCGACCGCCTCGCCCTTGGCCTCCATGGCCTGGCGGAATTCGGCGAGTCGCTGGCTGTCCTGGTCGATGATCGTGCCGAGGTATCGGGCTCGCCGACGCAGCTCGGAGGGCTCGTCTGCGCTGAAGATGATGCGCGCCAGGCCGCGTCGCTGGAGGCGGTAGAGGGCGCTCAGCTGCTCCCGGACCTGTTCCCGCAGCAGGTCGAGCTGGGCCTGAGCGACGGCCGCGTCGTCTTCAGCGCGGCGACGGCTGGCCTCGTGCTCCAGCACCTGAGCTTGAATGCGCGCGAGCTCGGTGCGAACCCCGTCCAGCTCGCGATCGATCTGGTTGAGCTGGTCGAGCACGCCCCGCTCGTCGGCACGGGCCTGGTGGAGGTCTGTGCGCGGATCCTGTGCCTGGACGGCTTGGGGAGCCAAGCCCAGGACGAGGGCGAGGAGCCCGTGTCTCACGGGGCCCGCGACAGGAAGCGAGCCACGGCCAGCCACGCGGCCAACAGCCCCAGGACTGCGCCGGCCATGACCAGCCCGAGCAGCGACAGAGCCGACAGCGCGGCCAGATCGCCGGCCATGTGCAGACCGAGCGCAATCTGGAGGCGTACCACGACCAGGCGATGGACGGTCCACAGCCCCACCAGTGCCAGGCCACCGCCCACGAGGCCCTGGGCGAGGCCCTCGAGCAGAAAAGGGGCGGTGATGGTGGCGTTGGTGGCTCCCACCAGCTTCTGGACCTCCAGCTCGTCACGCCGGTTGAAGACCACGAGGTTCACCGTGTTGATCACGAGGAACACGGCTGCCAGGAAGATGAGGGAGCCGAGCACTGCCGCGAGCAGCTCGAGCAACGACAGGAAGGCGTTGAAGTGCTCCACCCACTCCTGGCCGAAGTCGATGAATTCGAGATCGGGATCCTCGAGGTCGGTGGCGAAGCGCGCGACCTCACCTGGCGTGCCAGCCTCGGCCGCCAGGGTGATCTCCAGTGAGGCGGGGAGTGCGGCGGGACCGAGCTCTTCGAGCACCCCCTCGAGGCGGGCGGTCCGCTCCAAGAGCCAGTCCTGGGCGTCTGCTTCGCTGATGTAGCGAACGCCCACCACCCTGGGGTCCTGGGCCACCTGATCCCGCTTGTCGAAGCGTCGGGCCTCGGGGACGTCGTGGTGGAAATAGGCGCTGATGTGGACGTCACGATCCCAGCTGTCCACCAGGGCCGAGAGGTTCTGCTGGACCGTCAGGGTCACGCCGACGAGGAGCAGTGCTGCCGCGATGACGCCAGTGGCCACGGCGTTCAGGTACAGGTTCTCCCACAAGGAGCGACTGGCTCGCCGCAGGATGTGCATCAAGACGCCACCAGACATGATTGGCCTATGCCCGCACGAGGCGGCCGCCGCGGAAGCGGAGCACCCGGTACGGGAAGCGCTGCATCAACGCGGCGTCGTGTGTGGCGACCATGACAGTGGTTCCCCGCAGGTTGATGGCCTGCAGGATCTCCATGACCTCGATGGCCATGGCGCCATCGAGGTTGCCGGTGGGCTCGTCCGCCAAGAGGATCGAGGGGTCGTTGATGATGGCGCGTGCCACGGCGACGCGCTGTTGCTCACCGCCCGAGAGGGTGGGTGGGTACTCGTGGCCGCGTCCCTTCAGGCCGACCACGCCGAGCACGGCGTTGACCCGCCGCCTGATCTCTTCGCGTGGCGTCCCCAGCACCTCGAGGGCCAGACCCACGTTCTCGGCCACGTTGCGTCGTGCGATGAGCTTGAAGTCCTGGAAGACCACCCCGATGTTGCGGCGGAGCTTGTACATGTTTCGCCTGGGGATGGCGCTCACGTCCACACCACCCACGAGCAGCTTCCCCTCGGTGGGGCGGACGGCTCCGTACAGCATCTTGAGCATGGTGCTCTTGCCCGCACCGCTCGGTCCCGTCACGTAGACGAAGGCACCCTTCTCGACGTGCACCGAGACGTCGTGCAAGGCATCGACTTCACCGTAGCGCTTGGTCACATGGTAGAGCCGGATCATGCTGCGCTCTCGGGGTGGGGGAGCGCCAGATCGTCGGCTTCCACGAGATCGACCACCTCGGCGGGCGTGGGTCGACGGCCGAGGAAGCGGGCCCCGACGCGCTGAAAGCGGTCGAGGTGATCGGTGACGAGGTATCGGTCGCTGCCTTGGTCGTTCCCTTCACGCCGCAGGCCGGCCGAGTCGAGCAGGGCTGCGGTTGCCTGGGCCGTGGCCTCAGCTGAGTCCACGCAGCGGACGCCGGGCAGGGCGGCGGAGATCACAGCCTTCAGGAGCGGGTAGTGGGTGCAGCCCAGGATCACGGTGTCCGGCCCGTTGCGGAGGGGGGCGAGGTAGCGCTCGGCGACCATTCGTGCGATCTCTCCGTCGGTCCAGCCCTCCTCGGCGAGGGCCACGAAGAGCGGGCAGGCCACTGAGCTCACCTTGATGTCTGTGCGGCCGTCTCGCAGGGCGGCGGCGTATCGACCCCCTCGGATGGTGCCCTCGGTGCCGATCACGCCGACGTGGCCGCTCCGTGTCTCTTGCAGTGCGCGCGCGACACCCGGCGCGATGACGCCCACCACGGGAATCTCCAGTGCGGCGCAGGCGCGTGAGAGCTCGTCGAGGGCCCAGGTGGTGGCCGTGTTGCAGGCCACGACCAGAGCCTTCACGCCGTGGCGCACCAGGTGACCGGCGACGCGGAGTGTGTAGCGGCGAACGGTCTCTGGGGAACGGGGACCGTAGGGGACCCGTGCCGTGTCGCCCAGGTAGAGCAGGTTCTCCTGGGGCAAGGCCACCCGGAG
>JAERSX010000855.1 GCA_016845285.1 Deltaproteobacteria bacterium
TGCCTGACCCCATCCAATTCGCGAGCAGCGGAAGCCCGATCGCCAGCATCGCCACAGCGAGAGCGCATCGCGAGGCCCAGCGACGCTGGCTGAGTCCCGCGGCTTCGAGGGTGAGTCGACTGTCTCGCATCAGCGCCTCGAAGTCGTCTTCGAGGGGTCGCACGAGCTCCAGCTCCACCGTGACCTCGTGGAGTGTGATGGCGGTGACGCGGACCTCGTAGGGGCCAGCGGGCAGGAGGTCTCCGATCTGGACCGGTCGGATCTCGTCGTCGTCGACCGCCCACAGTTGCTGGCCGCGGACCTCCAGCCGAAGCTGGGTGAGCCTCACGCGGGCGTCGTCGAGGTGCACCTCACACGAGGGGCGTCGCCCAAACCGAAGCACCTTTGCGGTGATGGAGCGCGAGCGACGGGACACACGGCCCTTCTTGCGCCGTCGCACCTCCACGAGTGTCCAGGTCCGCTCCATCGGGGCTACCAGAAGAAGAAGACGGAGAGAACGTGGCCCGCGAGGGCCACCAGGAGGGCAAACGTGAGCGGCACGTGGGCGAAGAGCCACAGCCGAAGCCAGGCGCGGAGCTGCACCTCACGGCGGGCCTGGGAGAGGAGCCGGCTCTTGCGCGACAGCAAGCTCAGGAGCTGCCGCACAGCCTGGCTCTCTCGGTGCCGGTCGTCGGAGACGAGCACCTGGATGGCGGTGAGTGCCTCGTCGTTGGCGCAGGACACGTTCGGTCCGCGGAGCTGGGTGAACAGCCCTCCACCCACCTTGCAGTGTCCATCAGAATGTTGGACCCAACGGTTCAGCTCGTCGTCGACGTCGCGGCTCGCCCGCCGCAGCTCCACATCCACGGTCGCGACCTCTTGGAGCACATCTGTGAGTGCGCGGCCGCGAAGGTTGGCGGTCTGGATGCGTGGCAAGGTGAGGTACACCGCCACACCCACCACGCCGCTGCCGATCGTCCCCATCATGAGCGCCCAGGCCAGCGTGTGGATGTTTGGTCCAAACTGAAAGCCCGTGTGCAGAGTCGCTATCACCGCCAACGCCAGACCCAGGTGGACGTGTGCAGACAGCCATGCCTGCAGCGGTGGCCCGGCTCGACCGTGCTGACGCTTGCGCACGCCAAACCAGGTGAGCCAGCCGATGAGCCCCGCCCCGACGATGCCGAGGGTGTAGCCCAGCCATGAGCCGCCGTTGGGGCCACCGATGGGCTCGTGCCACACATATGCGGCGCAGGACAGCGCGATCAACCCCATGCCGAGCTTGAGCCACAGGTGGCGTCCGTAGGTGAGGATGGTGCGGTGGCCGCCCATGCGTCAGACTTCGCTCGAATCGTGGCCCATCTGGACCGAGATGAACTCTCGCGGAGACACGCGCAGCGCAGCCCCGGTCGGACACGAGTGCACACAGGCCGGGCCTGTCGACACATCGCGGCACATGTCACACTTCACGGCAACCTTGGCCCCTTCGGTGTCAGCCGAACCATCTGATGAAACGTCACCTTTCCTCGGCCTGAGCCAGGACGCGAGGACCGGAAAGAGCTGCTCGAGCACCGATGGAGTCGGCTCGGGCTCCTTCGGGGCCATCTGGATCACGCCGAACGGGCAGTATTGCTGACAGTTGCCACACCCAATGCAGGTGTGGTCGATGAAGACCTCCCCTGTCTCATCACGATGGATGGCATCGGGTGGGCAGTCCTTCATACAGTAGGGGTGTTCGCAGTGTCGACACGATGTGGGAACGTGCAGCATCGCGTAGGTGGGGCCCGCCTGGCGATCGAGGCGTGAGACTCCGCCGTGGGTGGCAGCGCAGGCGTCTTCGCAATTGTCACACCCAACACACAGCGACTTGTCGATGAGGAGGACATCGGTGGCAATGGCCACGCCTTCGTTGATGAAGAACTCCACGAGGTCGGCGGTCTGGCTGTCGTCGTCCTGAGCAGACGTCCGAATGAGGCGGGTCTGCATCGTGCGCTGCACTTCATGGCGGACCTCGGGGAATGCCTCCAAGAGCCGCTGAAAGAGCGTGCGGTCGAGGGCGATGGTCTCGGTGCGGGCCGCGGCACGCACCGTCGCCGTACGCGGAACGTCGTCGATGAGTGCGATCTCACCGAGATACTCGCCTGGCTTGACGTAGCTGAGGATGACCTCTTCGGTGCCCCGAGTCTGAGAGACCACGGCAGCCCCACGACACACGATGTGAAAGTGGTCGCCCGGGTCTCCTTCCGAAAAGATGGGGGTTCCCGCCTCGTATGCGCGCAGCTCGCACTGCTGCACGAGCTCGTCGACGAGCGGCTCCTGGTCGACAAGCTCGCGGCCGATGAGGTTGTGGAGGTACCGCGACATCCGGGTCTGGTCGAGCACCCGTCGAACCGCCTCCGAGGAGTGTTGGAGCTGAACCGCAGCCTTGCGGGGCACCTGCATCACGAGGGGAGCACGCCCCCCCCGCGTCGTGGCGAATCGAGGGCGGCCAGCGAGCAGTGCCATCTCCCCGAAGTACATGCCGGCGTGGATCCGAGCCAGGGGCTCGACATCGACCCACACGTCGCCCTCGACAACGATGTAGAACTGGTCGGAGTAGTCGCCCTGCGTGAAGATGACCTCGTCTTCAGCGAACCGCAGGAGCCGACTCTGCAGCAGCAGCTCCCGAAGCTGGAGCGAAGTGATGGAGGCGAAGAGCGGCACCTCGGTGTGCAGCCATCGAAGCAACGCACGGAGATCCGAGAGCCCGACCTCGGCCAGCTTGGCTTCGAGCAGCGTTTGATCGGCAGGCACCACCTCGCGGCCCAGGATCGCGTCTGTGACCTCCTGACCCTGGTTGAGCGCTTGCTTGATGAGAGGGTAGCCGGCGAGGGCACCGATGATGTAGAGGCCAGGACGGGCCGACTCGTACGTCTCGCTGACCTCCGGCACAGCGTTGGGGTCTTCACTTGGAAACGGCACACCACTGCGCTCGAGAAAGCCACGTGGGGCCATGGCCCCGATCCGGGCAATGACCCGATCACACGGCAGCCCCAGTGGACCGTCCGGGGTGTTGAGGAGGATCTGGTCCGGGTGAATCGACCGGGGTGATG
>JAERSX010000856.1 GCA_016845285.1 Deltaproteobacteria bacterium
GGTTCCTGTTGGCCGACAACCGTGACCAGGCCATGGACTCCCGCTGGTGGGGCCCCATCGCCGAGTCCGCCATCAAGGGAGTGGTGCGCGCGCACTACACGCCCACACCCGACGCATGGCGCTTCGACAAGACGCTGCAGCTGGTCATCCCCGAAGAGTGAGTCCTCGTCGCTGTCGAGGGACTCCTTCCCCGGTCAGGCGCCCGCCCCGTCTCCGAGCTGAAGCTGGCTGAAGCCGAACCGGACCTTCAGCGTGAGGTCGGCCTCGGTGACCTCGAGCATCACGTCCTCCACACCCATCTTGAGCTTCAGTGGCCCACCGGCAGGGGCGACGAGCTCTTCGACCTGCTGCTTCTTGAGGATGGGGACCGGGTTGAAGCGATGGATCTGCTGATTGAGCAAGTAGGCTGCTCCCTCGTTGAGCAGACGCCAGACCACGTGGTCACCGAAGTCGACCTCGGGATCGACCACGTCGCCCACCACGGCCTGAAGCCCCTGGTCGTAGCGGATGTCGCCCAGCGAGCAGCTCGCGCCGAGACGCTTCTCGATGGTGAACGGAAGCTCCACGTTGTCCTTCAACAGGAAGGCCTTGCCGGAGGCCACGGCCTTGACATGTGCGTCGACGCCGAGCTTCTGGGGCGCGTACTGGAACTCCGTCCCCTCTCGGTCCACCTCGAGCTTCCAGTCGCCCTCGACCCGGACCACATCGTTCAGGATCTTGTAGACGCTGTCGCGACGGTTGCGCCAGAGATCTCCCGCGCGGCTCTTGGCGCGCATCACGACCTCGGGAGCCTCGCGGTCCTCGAGGAGCGCGGTCACCTTCTCCTTCACCTGGAGCTGCTTGACTCCCTGGTAGAGGGACGGCCCGAGCTCGAAGCCCCCCTCCTTGATCTTCGCAGGCAGGCCTGCCGCCATCAGATCGTCCCAGAGGGCCTTTCCGATGGAGAGGGAGAGGTGGTAGCCGTCGCCGAGGCGCTTGGACACAGGAGCTCCGGGGTTGAACCCGCAGAGGATACCCCCTGTGTCTCTGGCTGCGGAGCTGGCCCCTCGCAGGAGCCCTCCCTCCGACCCTCAGTGCAGCTCGGTGCCCGCGAAGAAGTAGGCGATCTCAACGGCAGCCGTCTCGGGAGCGTCGGAACCATGCACGGCGTTGTTGCCGATGTGCGCACCGTACAGCTTGCGCAGCGTGCCTTCGTCTGCATCGTCGGGGTTGGTCGCGCCCATGATGCGCCGGTTCTCGCTGATGGCGTTGTCGCCCTCGAGGACCATGACCACGCACGGGCCGCTGGACATGAAGTCGGTGAGCTCGTCGAAGAAGGGACGGCCCGCGTGCACGGCGTAGAAGCCTTCGGCGACGCGCTTCGACATGTGAATCTTCTTCACGGCGCAGATGCGCAGGCCCTCGGACTCGAAGCGGGCGATGATCTTGCCGACCACGCCAAGCTTGGTGGCGTCGGGCTTGATGATGGAGAAGGTGCGCTCGTTGGCCATGGTGTCTCCCCGGGCTGTGCCCGGCAGTGTGCGGTTGGCCGGCGGAACTAACGTGGGTCCACAGGCCCAACCACGCACCCTATGGGGCGGTCTCGTGCCGTCAGTGCGAGGAGCAGCGTCGGAAGGACGACTTGCAGGTCACCGTGGTGGTGGCGCCCGCTGAGACGGTGACCTTTCCAGCAGCGACCGGGGCCTCACCCACGCCGAACGTGACCATCAAGGTGTAGGTGCCAGGTGCGAGGGTGCCGGCACCGCTGGTCTGACCACCGCCCACGAATTCAACCTTGACCGCGTCTCCCTTGACGGAGACCGTGCCCGTGGTTGGAACGGCTGCCGCCCCCAGGATGTCGGCACCACCGACCCCCACGGCCTCGGCGGGAGCGGGTGGGGAAGGTGGACTTCCGGTTGGGTCGGCCCAGGGATCGTACGCGGCAGAGGCTGCAGCAGGCGATGACGACGCAGCAGCGGGCTTCGTCGACGTCGACGTGCTCGCCACGGGCTTGCTCGCCACTTCCGGCTCGGCAGTGGCTGAGGTGGCCGCAGATGCAGCGGGTGCCTCTGCCGCCACGGGCGCGATCTCCTGGCCGGTCCCCGCGTCATCCTCGACGGCACCATCCGCCAAGGCCTCGCCGTCGCCCTCAGGCGCGTCGTCGGGGGCTGCAGGCTCTGCGGACGGATCAGCCTCGGTCGCTGGGTCTGCGTCGACAGGGGGGGTGGCCGCTGTGGCGTCTTCGGCCGTCGGCGCCGAGGCCACCGGGTCGATGGGTCCCGTGTCCCAGGGCCGCCAGAGCAGCACCACCAGTCCGATGGCGACCACGCCCAAGAGCAACGGCCACGCCCATGGCGGCAGCGCGACATCGTCGTCCTCGTCGTCCTCGTCCACACCCGAAGCCGCGTTGCGTCGATCGTGTGCCACGCCCATTGGTGGGCTGTTGTCGGGCACCACCAACATCGGGCGCGGCCACTCACGGCCTCCGAGGGCCTCGTCGAGATCCTTTGCGTGCGTGCCCGCCTGCCCCGGTGGCCCGTCCACCTCGGTGCGATCGGTGGCGTCGTCCGACGGATCGTCGAAGCTGGTGTCCTCCTCGGGCGGTGGCTGGGCCTCCTCGCCCTCCTTCGAAGGGGCGATGAAGTCGATGGCATCCACACGGGCCTCGGAGGAGTTGTCCTCGGAGGAAACGGAGTGTTCAGCCACGTTGTGGATGATCGGCACGCTGGCGTCATCATCCGCCGGGCCCTCGTCGTCCTCCAGGTCGATCGTGCTCTCGGCAGGCTCCGACCCGGTCAGTGCCTCCGCGAGATCTCTGGCGGGCGGTTGAGCTCTCCCCACCTGAATGGTGGGTTGCTCGACGAAGTCGATCTCCGCTTCCTCGGTGGGCGGATCGACGTCTGGCTCCGGGGGAGCGTCGGCCGCCTCCTGGACTTCGGGCGGGGGCACGGTCTTCGCGGCCTGAGGCTCGGGCAAGGTCACCCGACCGGCTGCCACCTGAGCCTCCTCCCGGCCGCGATCTCGCAAGACGGGGATGTGCTCCTGACACCACTCGGCCATCCGCACGGAGCCCATGCGGCCCCGAACCCGGTCCAACCAATTCTCGACCTCGACCGCGTTGGGCCGACCGTCCGGCGAGAACGCCAGGCACCAGGAGATGAGCTCCGCCAGGGCATCCTGGCCGGTGACCTCCCGCACCCTGTCACTCACCGCGGTGGAGACAGCGTCGTGCCAGTCAGCCTGTGGACTGGCAAAGGCAGGCACGCGTCCCGTGAGCATCTGGGCCAACATGGCGCCCAGCGCGTAGACATCGGACGCGTGGAGCGCTCGACCCTCGAGGAGCTCAGGCGCCATGTACGGCGTCGGGACCACCGCCCCTTCCGCCGTCGAGGTCACGTTGGGGAGCCGCCCGACACCACCGAGCTTGACCTGTCCGCCCACGCCGACGAGGACGTCTGCCGGACCGAGGCGTGCGTGGATGAGGCCGTAGGGCTCGCCCATGCGGGGCTTGCGATCGAAGGCAGCGTGCAACGCACGGGCGACCTTCCGAGCGATCTCGCAGGCCACGGGCTGATCGATGGGAGCGTCGCGCATGAGCTCGCCCAGCGCGGCACCCTCGATGTGTTCACTCACCCGCCAAGCACCGCCGTCCGTGGGCAGCACCCCCCACTCGCGGAGCAGGAAGGGATGGCGCAAGCGGGCGCTCATCTCCACCACCGACGTGAGCTCGGCGATGAGCCCACCATCCTCGATCCACTCGGCGACCAGAGCCTTGCCAGACTTTGAGCGGATCTCGGCAGCGTAGCGGACCCCGAGGTCGCCTACCGCCAAGGGGGCGCCGACCTTGAGCTCTTCGATACCGAACCGTCTCATGACTCAGAAACTCCCGACCACGACCGCACCCGCTCCCGCACCGACCGCGACAATGCCTGCGCCGAGCGACAAGCCTTGCAGCGTGTTCGTCTGGCGTCGGAGGTCGGGCAGCTGGGCCGGTGGCGTGGTGGTGTCCCAGAAGCTGGCCGCCTTGCCGCTCGCGGCAAGGTAGAGCCCACCTGAAGCCAGCACGGCAGCACCAGCGGTGACCGCCAGCGGCACGTTCAGGCTCAGGCCACCGCCACCGCCACCGCTCGAGCCGGCGCCGCTGCGCGAGGCCTTGGACGGGTAATCGGGGAGAGGCATGCCGGGGCGAACCAGCTCGGAGTGAGCCACCGCACCGTCGGCGCCGATGTACTGGAAGACGTAGGGCCGATCGAGAGGCACACCCTCCGCAGGGGTGCCATCGACGATGACGCTGCCCTCGGTGGGTGCCGGCAATGGCACCAAGGCACCCGCAGCCAGCCCGCTCGCGACCTCGAAGTCCACCCGGAGGGGGTGGTTGTCGGGGGCGAGGCTCAAGGGCAGATCGTAGCCAGGAGCCACCGACAGCACGGCCTTGAACGACATCACGGTCTGGGCATGGTCGCGATCGAGGAAGGAGGCCAGGGCCTCGAGGCGATGGTAGGACGCCACCTGGCCGGTGCTCAGCGTCTCGTTGAGGCAGTGCACGGCCTGACCAGCGTTCCAGCGGGCGACCTGGAAGCCTGACTCGTCGAGGTCGGCGAAGGCCACGTCACCCGTGGAGACGTGCTGGGACAAGGTGCGGGCGCTCACGGACTCGTCGCAGTCGTCGTCGCTCGCGAAGGCCGGGCTCCAGGCGAGGCCGACGCCAAGCACCAGGGCGCGAACACTGAAGGGCATGGGATGTCGGCTCACAGGCCACCTCCACGGAAGAGCACCGCTCCGCCGGCATCGCTCTCAGCACCATCGGCGCCAGGCGCGCCGAGCAGGATCTCGTCGTAGCCATCAGCCTCGGCATCGCCGAACGCGACCAGGCTCGCACCGAGTCCGTCGCCCGCCGAGCCATTGATGATGTAGGAGGCGGCGGAGAGGCTGACCACGCCGCTCAGCGGACCGTAGTGCGTGTAGACCGAGCCACCGTCGGTGCCACCAGCATCGCTGTAGCGAGCGCCAACGGCGACATCGACGTTGCCGTCACCGTCGAAGTCGAAGTCGCCAGCGACGGAGGTGCCAGCTTGGTCCTCGCCGGCCTCGCCCACCAGCTGGATGTCCGCCCCGGCCAGGCCAGCCGTTCCCTCGACGGGGCCGCGCACCACGTAGGCAGCGCCCTGCGCATCCGCGCCCAGGTTGGTTCCGGGAGCACCGATGACCAGGTCGCCCAGACCATCGCCGTTGACATCGCCACCCCCAGCGATGGAGCGACCCGCGTAGGCGGTGGCCCCATCTCCGATGCGCACACTGTCCGCATCGGCCTCGGTGAGGTCATAGGGCAGCGGACCGTAGAACACGTAGACCTTGCCAGCGTCCTCGGCGTCCTCGCCGTCGGCGCGATCGGCAGACAGGGTCAGGTCGGAGACCCCGTCACCATCGAGGTCTCCCACCACGCTCACCGTGAACCCGAGGCGGGCACCAGACTCGGTGCCGATGATGGTGGTGGTGGCGTCTGCCAGGTAGCCGGCGCTCACCGGCCCGTTGGCCACATACACCGCACCGGAGTTCGTGCCGTTCTCAGCGTGCTTGTAGGCGCCCACGACCACGTCGCTCTGCGTGTCACCGCTGAGATCGCCGCCCAAGCCCACCGTGTAGCCAGCCTGCTGGCTCGCTTCGCCGCTCAAGAGGACCGCGATGTCTGCGAGGGCATGGTTGCCCGTGGCGGGGCCGTAGATGAGGTAGGCACCACCGGAATTCGATGCCTCGGTGGCATCACGGGGCGCACCCACCAACACATCATCGAAGCCGTCACCGTCGACATCACCGCCGCCCGCGATGGCCCAACCAGCGCGGGATCCAGATG
>JAERSX010000857.1 GCA_016845285.1 Deltaproteobacteria bacterium
GCCGTGGGGCCAGTCGCTCTCGGGATTCTTCTCGCTGGTGTGCTGCACCCAGCCCACCGGCGGAGCTGCTTCGCCGCCCTTCTTCTTCTTCTTCTTCTTGGCAAGAGCGGCGCCGGGCAACACGAGGCCGACGACGATGAGGCCGACCACCGCGCGGGCCGGAAGGGGACGATGCAGGCGCTTCATGCTTGGCTCCTGGAGAGAACGTACGCGCGGGGATCGCATACTCGGTCGATCCCCGCCTCCGTTGCAACCCTGGGATCCCCCGACGGGTTCCCTGGGCGGGCAGACCTCAGTTCCCAAACGCGACGACGGGCGGGCCACAGAGGACCCGCCCGCTGGCCGCCACCCCCGAGAGAGCGGCGTACACGCTTCCGCTGCTCAGATCTTGTTGAGCAGCAGGAAGGCGATGGCGAAGCAGAAGAGCACCAGCGACTCGGGGAAGGCCAGGGCGATCAGCATCGAGGTGCGGATGTCGCCGCCGGCGGCCGGGTTGCGGGCCATGCCCTCCATGGCACCACCTGCGAGGCGGCCCTGACCGATGCCGCTACCGAGGGCAGCGAGACCGACGGCGAGGCCGGCACCGAGGCCGAGCAGGCCGGTTCCACCAGCAGCGGCAGCGCCGCCATCCTGGGCGAGGGCCGGGTTCGAGAAGATGAGAAGAGCCACCGTCACGGTGAGAAGGGTGGCGAGGAGCTTGCTGAGCTTCATGGGGAGGTTCCTCCGTGAAGGGTGGCGGCTAGTGATGGTCTTCGTCGTGTGCAACGGCGAGGGCCACGTAGACTGCAGAGAGAAGGGTAAAGACGAGGGCCTGGATCACGGAGACCAAGGCGCCGAGTGCCAAGAAGGCGGACGGGTAAACAAGCGGGATCAAGTCGCTCATGATCATCAGGACCGTGTGGTCGCCGAACATGTTGCCGCCCAGTCGCAGGGTGAGCGAGAACGGCCGGACGATGAAGTAGCTGAGGATCTCGATGCTGAAGATGAGCGGCACCAGCCACCAGACCGGGCCGAACATGTGCTTTATGAAGCCGAAGCCGTTGCGCTTCAGCCCGGCACCCACGAAGACGACCAAGACCACGCCAGCCATGGCGTAGTTGGTGTGGGTGACGCCAGTGGGGGCATGGAAGCCCGGCACGAGGCCCATGAAGTTGCTGGCCAGGATGTAGGTGAAGAGGCCACCCACCATCCAGAAGTAGACCCGCGTGTCTTTCTGGCCGAGCACCGAGTCACCGAGGCCCTTGAGGGTGTCGGTGAGCAGCTCCCAGGTGTTGCGCATCGACAGGTTGCCGTCGGGCACGAAGCGCTCGATGCCGTCGCTGGCCCGCACCTTGTCGAGCGACTTGCGCGCGAGGAAGGCGGCGCCGAGCAGCAAAAACGCCACGAGCCACGAGTGGAGGATGGCCAGCCCGGTGTGGTGACCGATTCCCAGGGCCTCAAAGAGCCCCTTGGCTGGGTAGTAGATCTCGTCGAGCCAAGCGTAGGTGTACATCAGGTCTCCGCCGTGGCCGGGGCACGCACGGAGCCCAACAGGCCCAGGAGCATGGCCGCAACCACCACCATCGAGCCGCCCACGACGACAGGCAGGATGGGGAAGGTCTGCATGGAGAGGTAAAGGGCAAGGCCGAGCATGGGGAGCTTGAACAGCACCAGGACGGCGGCCAAGGCCGAGGGGGCACCGCGGGTCACGACCCGAGCGCTCATTCCGAGGCTGCCAGCCATCACGGCTCCACCCACCAGCGCGCCCGCGCCGGCCGAGGTCCCGTCGAGGACTCCAGCCGCAACTGCCACCACGGCCACCAGCAAGGTGGCGAGGAGAAAGAAGCTACGGGTGTCAGTCGCCATTCTTGGGGGTCTCGAGGGTCCGAATGATGCGGTACACGCCAGCCAGGAGGGCAGCGAAGGAACTCAGCAGCAAGAAGAGGGGGGCGGTGTCCAGGAAGCCATCGATCCAACCTCCGAGCGCGGCAGCGAGGAGGACGAGAACCGCCAGCTCCACGACCATCGCAGAGGCCCTGTACATGCTCCGGAGTCCAGCGGGATCAGGCACCTGACCCCACCCGAAGCCCTCCAGGGCCGGCAGCCATATCAAGCGCCTCTCGGGCCGTCCACCGGCCTCAGCGCGATGTCGAGGGCCTCGACGAGGGCATCGGCCGCTGCGTCCACCTGGTCGTCACACAGGAGAGCTGGCAGGAACGCGGCTTCAAACTGGCTGGGCGGAAGGTACACGCCCCGTATTAGGGCTTCTCTGTGGAATCTGCCGAAGGCCGCCAGATCACACTCCTTGACCTGGTCGAAGTGAGTGGGCCGCTCGGGCCGGAAGAAGACCGTGAACATGCTGCCCAGACGAGACATGCTCTGACCTCGCTTTTCGACCTCGGGGCGCAGCCGCGCCTCCAGCCGAGCCCCGAGATCCTCCAGTCGAGCGTACAGGGCGTCGTCCAGCAGACCCAGCGTGGCTCGTCCTGCAGCGACCGCGACGGGATTCCCCGACAAGGTGCCCGCCTGGTAGACGGGGCCGGCCGGGCTGAGCTGGCTCATGACTTCGCGACGGCCCCCGAAGGCCGCCAGGGGAAAGCCACCTCCCACGATCTTGCCGAGAGTGACGAGGTCAGCATCGATGTCGAAGCGTTCGCAGGCACCGCCTCGCGCCAGCCGAAAGCCGGTCATGACCTCATCGACCACCAGCAACGTACC
Source organism: Deltaproteobacteria bacterium (assembly GCA_016845285.1). Lineage (GTDB taxonomy): Bacteria > Myxococcota_A > UBA796 > UBA796 > UBA2385 > BH17. The sequence continues at coordinate 2,698 of JAERSX010000857.1, forward strand.
CGCCTCACGGGTGAGGGTGCGCAGCCCCTCGAGGTAGCCAGGCTCGGGAGGGATGCAGCCCATGTTGCCGGCGACCGGCTCCAAGATCACAGCCGCGACGTCTCCGCGGGACAAGTGAGCGGCGACCGCGGCGAGATCGTTGAAGGGCGCGGTACGCGTCAACGCCGAGACCGCTGCGGGAATGCCCGGTGATCCCGGCCGCGCAAAGGTAGCGACGCCAGAGCCGGCCGCGACCAGGACGCTGTCGTGTGCCCCGTGGTAGCAGCCATCGAGCTTCACGATCACGTCCCGACCGGTAGCACCACGAGCCAGCCGAAGAGCGTGCATGGTGGCCTCGGTGCCCGAGCTGCAGAGCCGCACCTGCTCGAGGCATGGGTGGGCCGCGCACAGCTCCTCGGCGAAGCGGACCTCTCCCTCGGTGGGCGCACCGAAGCTGGCGCCCTTGCTGGCGGCCTCGACGACGGCCGCATGGACCTCGGGGTGTGCGTGGCCGAGGATCAAGGGGCCCCAGGAGCCGACCAGGTCGACATACCGGTTCCCATCTGCATCTTCGAGGTGCACTCCCTCGCCCATGGCGATGAACGGCGGATCTCCCTCGACTGCGGCGAAGGCACGCACAGGCGAGTTGACTCCACCGGGGATCACAGCGCGGGCGGACGTGAGCAGCTCGTCGGAGCGAGTGGTCTTCATGTCGCGGCGGGTAACCCGGCGGTGCCACATGCAGACCCCGGTGACCGACGCAAACGCGACTGTCCCGAGAAAGGCTCATGACAAGTCTATGTACTGGACTATCCTTCGCTTTCTTCGCGAACGCTCCCGCTCCCAACCCCCAGGGTCGATGACCGTTCCCGCACGCCACAACCGGGTGGGCACCCGCCACCGGTTCCTGGAAAAGGGGACGTGGGCACCCTGGCAGCGTCTCCACACGGGAACGCCTCTTGCCCTCGTCGCGGGCACGCTCATCGGCTGCGCAGCCCCACCCAGCATCGCGCCCATGAGCCGAACACCCGAGCGAGACACCAGCGCGCCGGTCGAGGAGACACCGGCGCTGACCGCCGCGGAGGTCGAAGAAGTCCTCGCGCAGGCGCTCCCGTTCGGGCTGCCCTCGTACGGTCCTCTGCTCGAGCTTCACCACACCCTGTTGCTCAACGGCGACGAGGAGTGTCCGAGCGTCAACTACATGAGTCAGGGCGACGCCAACCATGTCGTGGTCTGGCATGCCGACGACTGCACCGCGAGCACGGGATGGCACTTCGACGGCAACGGGCAAGAGGAGCTCATCACCGAGGAGGCGACCGGGGAGTCCTTCGACCAGTTCATCAGCAGCTTCACCGTCGTGGATGATCAAGGTCGGACCTGGACCAGCGGCGGCCTCGTCGAGCTCACGCAGTACCCGGGTGACGAGTGGTCCGCGGACCTCATCATCTCCGGCACCCATCACTATGAGGACTCCGATTCCTGGATGGACGACGTCCACAGCGTGGTGCTGCTGGTCGACGCCCGCCGCGATGGAGAGGGACTGCACGTCGATCTGACCGGAGGCCTGCTGCTCTCCTCCTACGCCTTGGACTTCCACGACCTCCACTTCGAGCCGGAGTGCGTCAACGCCCCCTCGGGCACCATCGGCCTCCGCGAGGCTGGGGGCGACTGGTACGACCTGGTGTTCGAGGCAGACTGCTCGGGCTGTGCGACCACACTGTGGCGGGGGCAGGACCTGGGCACGGCATGCCTCGAGCCCTCCACCTGGATCGAAGATCTCGCGCGGGACATGGGACACGACCCATGATCTGGCTTGTCTTTGCGCTGGGCTGCGGAAGCACGGAACCCTTGGAGAACCCACCCGCAGACGCCGTCGCAGAGGACGTCGACGACTGGATGATTTCACTGTCGGACGACAAGCTGCTGCGCCGGATGAGCATCGATCTGCACGGCCGACCGCCCACTGCGGAGGCCATCGAGACCCTCCGTGAGAAGACGAAGAGCCTCGACTGGCTGCGAGACGAGATGCTGAATGATCCCGACCTGGAGGAAGGGATCATCCACATGCTCACCGAACCGTGGAACACCCAGACCGAGGACTACCAGCTCAGCCCGGTCCTCCTCGATCTCGCAGACGAGGAACACCAAGACTACTTCCGCTCCATCGGCGAAGAGCCGCTCCGCGTGGCCGCCCATGTGGTGAGCACCCAGCGTCCGTGGAGCGACGTGGTCACCTTGGACTACACCATGTCCACCGAGCTTCTGCTCGATCTCTTCCCCCTGGAGAGTGACGACAGCATCGACCATAATGGCGACCCTGACTGGTTCCCGGCCCGCTACATCGACAACCGCCCCAGCCTCGGGGTGATCGGCACCAATGGGTTTGGCTGGCGCTTCGACCAGGCTCCCTACGGTCGCTCCCGCGCCTCGGCGATCTCCCGCTTGTTCCTGTGCCACGACTTCCTGCAGCGCCCAGTGGAATTCTCGGGGGCCTCCCTCATCGAGTTCGACGAGCTCCAAGAAGCCACCCAGACCGTTCCGTCCTGCCAGAACTGTCACAGCGCCCTCGACCCCCTCGCCTCGGCGACCTTCGGCTTCGAGGGGCAGGAGGGCTACAGCCTCCAGGACTCGGCCACGTACCACCCGGAGCGGGAGCGGATGGGTGTCTACTACCTGGGTGCGGAGCCCGGCTGGTTCGGCGTTCCCATCGAAGCCGTGGGGGATCTGGGCTGGTTCTTGGCCGAAGACCCCAGGATGACCACGTGTGCGGTGGAACAATTCACCGAAGCCATGCTCCATCGAGACACGGACCTGCTGGATGTCCCGGAGCTCACCGAACGGACGGAGGCCTTCGTCGACAACGGCGAGCTCGTGCACATGATGCTCGCCGAGATCACAGACTCGTCGGAGTACCGGGCAGGGGCCCTCACAGACGATGCACCCGCCTGGCTCGTGGAACGCGTGGCGACCCGTCGGATGATGTCGCCCGGTCAGGTAGCCGACGCCATCGAGCACCTCACGGAGTACCGATGGATGGAGGCGGGCTGGGACCAGATGGAGAACGACCAGCTCGGGTTCCGCGTCATGTCCGGAGGGATCCAGCCACCCAACATCTTGACGCTGGGCACCAATCCGACGTCCATGCAGAGCCTGGTCCTCAAGCAGCTGGCCCAGCTCGCCGCCGACCACGTGGTCGCGCGTGATCTGGACGCCAGCGATCCACTCCTGCTCACCATCGCGACCCTGGAGACCACCCCGGACCATCCCGAATTCGAGGCACAGCTGACCGAGCTCGCCTGGCGCATGTACTCCGAGCCGCCCACGGAGGCCGAGCTGAGCGAGCTGAGCGGACTCTGGCAGGACCTGGACGCCGTGGCCACGCCCCCGGAGCAGTGGTCGGTGCTCCTGTCCGTGATGATCCGCGATCCCAGATTCTGGACGTACTGATGTCACCCCCGCTCACCCGCAGACACCTCCTGACCACCACCGGCGCCGGCCTGGGGCTGGGGTTCCTCGGGCTGCCCCTCCGGCGCGCGCTGGCAGGCATCACGGGGCCCTCGAGGAG
>JAERSX010000858.1 GCA_016845285.1 Deltaproteobacteria bacterium
AAGCCCCCCACGGCCAGGGTGCCACCCACGGTGGTCCGCCAGTTGTCGGTGAGCACGGCCGGCCGACTGCGGGGGTGGAGGTGCCGCACGAGGGTCAGCCAGCTCGTCCCGCACTCCACCCGCACCGAGCCCGGCCCCACCTCCAGGATTCGGTCCAGCCCGGTCAGATCGACGACGGCGCCTCCGTCGCTGAGGACCTGTCCACCGGAGCTGTGGGCGAACGCCCGCAGCTTGATGGGGATTCGCAGCTGCTGCAGGGTGACGAGGCAGGCGGCCAGCGCCTGACGATCAGCTGGGCGAAGGACGACCCCCGGGCACGCGAACAGCACTCGTCCGAAGTCGACACAGGGGTTCTCGGGGAAGGAGCCCGAGTACTGCGGCCAGTGCAGCGCGATGGGGTGTTCGGCGCAGAGCCGCTCCAGGCGATCCCGGGTGTCAACGTTCCACATCGGCGGTCCTGGGCACCCGACAGGAGGGGCACGTCCTCGACCTCCATAGCGTACAGAAAGGAGCGCTCGACGTCGCTGAGCGCGCCTCTGCTGCTCAGTAGCTGGTGCTGAACCAGGAACCGGTCTGCAGTGCCGGAGCGACCAGGACGCCTGAGCGCTCGAAGAAGGAGCTGTAGAGGTACGACGAATTCGAGTTCACCCAGGAGGTGTTCGATCGCTGCCAGCTCGCCGCGCTGGTGGGCTGGAGCCAGCTGGCCCCCGACGAGGGGCTCGGGTAGAAGCCGCGCGCCTCGATGGCCTGGACGGCGCCAGACACCAGGTTGAGATGCGGCGGCAGCCACTGTGAGCCCGTCAGCCCACAGGCAGAGTCGAGCTGGAGCCCCGAGACCTGTAGACCGGGCCAGGTATACGAACTCACCGAGTTCCCCGCATGGCACTGGCCCGTCTCGGAGAAGGCCCTCTGTTGGTTCCAGCTCAACTTCTGAGCAGCCCAGGTGCAGGTCGAGGACGTGGCCGTGGTGCCCGTGCCATGGGTCGCAAGCACCGTGCCTCGCACCGATGAGAACGTGCCGCGGGCCGTGCTGAGCAAGATGTTGGTGGCGCTGCAGTCGCCTCCGTAGTCCCACATGCGGTGGTAGGTGGCCGAGCCCTGGCCAGACGCGACCCGCACGCGAGTCTGCACCCTGCAGACACCCAGCCCCATGCAGTCCTCGTCGGCGCAGTCTGTGTCACCGTCGAGGTCCTCGTCCAAGGAGTCGTCGCAGGTGGTCTCGGTGCACGGGTTGCTGCAGCTCCCGTCCTCGCAGTCGAGGAGCCCGTTGCAGTCGTCGTCGACGCCGTTCGAGCAGTCCTCCGTGGCGCCGGGGCTCACGGTGGCCTCGCTGTCGTCGCAGTCGGTGTCGTCGACGCTGGTGTAGGCGTCGGCGTCGCATGCATACCGAGCCACCTCGCCCGCGCCGTAGCCGTCGCCGTCACCGTCCATGTAGAGGGGCACCTGGGTGTCCAGAACGAGGTCGTTGTCGTCGTCGTCGACCCGGCCGTCACAGTCCTCGTCGGTGTCGAGGTCGTCGCAGACCTCGCGGGCGTCGGGGTTGACGTCGTCACGGGTGTCGTCGCAGTCGCCGCCCGTGGTGACGTCACCGGACGCGCCTTCGCAGGCGATCACGACACTGTCATCGTCACCGAAGCCGTCCCCGTCGGCGTCCACCATCCAGCTCTCGGCAGAGTCGGGATCCAAGCCGTCGTCGGCGTCGTCGGCCAGGCCGTTGCAGTCCTCGTCGGTGTCGAGGTCGTCGCAGACCTCGGTGGCAGCGGGGTGGACGTCGGGATCGCCATCGTCGCAGTCTCCACCGAGCTCGACACTGCCAGAGGGGGCGATGCATCCGGCCTCCTCGAGCGCCCCGTAGCCATCGCCGTCATCATCGATGTACCACCCAACCTGGGTGCTCACATCGAGGCTGTCATCTGCCTCGTCCACCAAGCCATCGCAGTCCTCGTCCACGACGCCATCGCACACTTCCTGCGCAGCAGGGTGGATGTCGGGGTCCGCATCGTCGCAGTCGCCGCCCAAGTCGACGACAGTGCTGTCATCGTCGCAGTCTTCGACCTCGGTAGCACCGTAGCCATCGCCGTCCCCGTCGAGGAACCCCGTCTCGGCACACTCCTCTGAGTCCGGGGTAGGAACGCCACTGTCGTCCTTGTCGCCACAGCCGAGAGCCAGGGGCGCGACGATGACACAGTTGATGAAGCGTCCCATGCTTCCAAGCTACTACAGCCCCACACAACCGTAAGCTGTCAGGTTACCCGCACGGGACACTCCCAGCCCTGATCCCTTCGCCATGTGTTGCCCACGCTGCCACTCGCGGACGCCACCAGGGCCAAGGACCAGCCCAGGTGTGAGCTCATGGCCGAGATGTACACGGCCAAACCTGCTATTGAGGCTTGCGCCCACCCTTCCCCAAAGGGAACGACTCCAGCGGAGATGCAACCCATGCGAAACAAGCCCCCTGTTCTCGGACTCACCCTCGCGCTCCTCGCCGGCATCGCGCTGGCATGCGGCGAAGGTGACGAAGCCACCACCACCACGTCGGACGAGCCCGCGATGGAGGGAGCAGGCACCCAGGATGACCCCTACCAGGCCAGCTGCACCAACTACGGAAAGGATCTCGAAGGCGAGGTCGGCGACAGCTTCTACATCACGTGCCCGGCCGACTGCACCAGCGGCTCGGTCTGGGGGAAGGGGCCCTACACCCGCGACACGCGCCTCTGCACCGCCGGCATCCACGCGGGGGCCATCCCCACCAGCGGTGGCTTGGTCAAGGCCTCCATCGCCGAGGGACAGGACAGCTACGAGGGCTCCGAGGCCAACGGAGTCACCTCGCGCGAGTGGTCGTCCTATGAGACCAGTCTCGCCGTCGAGGCAGGCGAAGAGAAGGCCGCCCCGGCCAAGACCTCATCGGGCGGTGCAGAGGCCTCGAGCGACGATCGCAAAGCCAAGGCATCAGGCGCCCGTCGTCCCACCTCTCCCCGCAAGGGCGGCAAGGGCAGCAAGGGCAGCAAGAGCGGCGGCCAGCGCTGACGCCCTCGCTGGTCTGAAGTGCCGTTCCAGCTCGCCCACCTTCTCACAGGCCCCGAGGCCTGGAAGGTGACTGCTGGAGCGGTGTGGCTAGCCCTCGTCCAACGCCTCGGCGACGTGGCACTCCAGGAAGTCCTTGAGCTCGGTCCGGCTGAAGCTGTCGTCATATTCGATGTGGTAGAAGTCGATGATCTGCAGGACGTCGTCCGTCACGCCCGAGGTCAGATCGGCGACGGCACGGGCCAGAAGCTGCAGCTCATTGGCCTCGAGATGACCGCTCTCATCGACGTCGAAGCGTGCGAAGATCGCATCTAGCTCGGCACGATCGATGGTTCCGTCGGCCAGGGCCTTGGGCAATAGATCAGACATCAGACCCTCCTGCAGGTGAGAGGTCCTCGACCTATCGAATCGGGGCGGGGTTGTCGCTTGCCAGGTCGGTCCACGGCAGCAGCCATGGCCCGAGACAATTCGTGCTCCTCGAGTGCTACAGCCTCACTCTGCTGAGCTGGCACCGTCCTCGCTGACACCAGAGGATTCACCCGCAGGAGGCTTGGGCGCGGGAAGCTGGATCTGCGGCTCGCTGGGGTGTGCCCGGTAGAGGACCACGGTGTGGCCGATGGTCTGCACCCACGCCGCCCCGGTGTGTGCCTGCAGGTCGGTGATGGCGCGCTTCATGTCAGCGGTGCGAGCGCCCCGGAGCTTGACCTTGACCAGCTCCTCTTCCCCCAGGCGGCGGTCCACCTCTGCGAGCTGAGCCTGGCTCAGCACGAAGTCCTCCTTCTTGGGCTTGAAGGCCTGCACCACAGGCCGAAGGGGGTGCGCCAAGGCGCGGAGATGACGGCGCTGACCGGGATCGAGGTCCACTGTGCGGCTCGGGGCTGGAG
>JAERSX010000859.1 GCA_016845285.1 Deltaproteobacteria bacterium
CGCCATCGTCAGTGACGAAGACCTCGCCGTGCTGGTACGGGCTCATCGTCCCAGGATCGACGTTGATGTAGGGGTCCATCTTGACGTTGGTGATGCGCAGACCCCGAGACTCAAGGACCGCTCCTACTGCGGCCGCGCTGAGACCCTTGCCCAGAGCGGAGAGCACGCCGCCGGTGACGAAGATGAACTTCTTGCGCATGGGAAACCTCAGGTGGGCTCGGTGCCCGGGAGCAGGTGGAGAGGAGTCAGGCTGGGAGAGACGAAGGGGGGACCGACGAGACGTCAAAGTCGCGCGAGCAGGCGCCGCACCTGCTCGAGGTCTTCAGGCGTGTCCACCGACGGGGGTGAGTGTGACACGCGCACCACCCGCACGGCGAGACCGTGCTCGAGGAGGCGGAGCTGTTCGAGGCGCTCGGCCTCTTCGAGGGGGGTGGGCGGCAACGAGGTGAAGCGCGAGAGCGCGTCCCTGCGGAAGACGTAGAGCCCCTGGTGGTGAAGGAATGGCCCCCCAGTCGGGATGGGCTCGCGGCTGAAGTAGAGGGCAAAGCCTCGACGGTCCAGGACCACCTTCACCGTGGCGGGATCTTGGGGGTCACCCACGAGGGGGGCGGCGACCGTGGCCACGTCCACGGCGGGGTCGTCCATCGCCGCCACGAGGGCGTCGATGGTCTCGGGATCGACCAAGGGCTCGTCGCCCTGCACATTCAAGATGACCGACGCACCGTGGCCACGCGCCACCTCGGCCACCCGATCGGTGCCTGAGCGGTGGTGAGCGGAGGTGCGCTGCACCGAGATGCCAGCGTCCCGTACCGCGGCTTCGATGCGCGAGTCATCCGTGGCCACCACCACGCCATCCACACGTCGTGCCAGGGCCACGCGGCGGGCCACGCGCACCACCATCGGCACGCCCGCGAGATCGGCCAGGGCCTTGCCCACGAGACGCGTCGAGTCCCACCGCGCCGGGATGACGGCCAACGCCCGCGACTCGTGCGAGGCGCGGGCGTCAGGGGCAGGAGGGCCGGGGTCGTGCGGTGATTGCTGCTCGACCCGATGAGCCATCGATCAGCGCTTGCTGAACTGGAAGCGCTTGCGGGCGCCGGGCTGACCGTACTTCTTCCGCTCCACCTTACGGGCGTCGCGGGTGAGCAGGCCGTGCTCGCGGAGCAGGGGTCGAAGCGCCGGGTTCGAGGCGACCAGCGCCCGCGAGATGCCGAGGCGAATCGCACCAGCCTGTCCGGACTTTCCGCCGCCGCAGACGTTGACCAAGATGTCGAAGTCTTCGACCGCTCCGGTAACCTCGAGGGGCTGCCGCAGAATCTGCTTCGCGGTCTCACGCTCGAAGTAGGCGTCGAGGGGCCGCTTGTTGACGACGATGCGGCCGTGGCCGGGGCGGAGGTAGACGCGGGCCACGCTGGTCTTTCGTCGACCGGTGCCGTAGTACTGCGTGAGTTGGGCCATGGAGGGGTGTCCTCGGATCAGACGTAGGCTGGGAAGGGCTCGGGCTGCTGGGCGGCGTGCGGATGCTCAGGACCCGCGTAGACCTTCAGCTTGGAGATCGCCTGGCGAGCCAGGCGGTTCTTGGGCAGCATGCCCTTCACGGCGTGGCGGAGGATGTGCTCCGGGTCACGGGCGAGAACCTCGCGCGCGGTACGGGAGCGCAGGCCGCCGATGTAGCCGCTGTAGTTGTAGTACATCTTCTGGTCGAGCTTGCGACCGGTGAAGCTGACCTTGTCCGCGTTGACCACGATGACGAAGTCACCGGTGTCCACGTGGTTGGCGAAGGTGGGCTTGTGCTTGCCGCGCAGAACCGTGGCGATGCGGGTGGCCAAGCGCCCGACCGTCTGGTCCGTGGCGTCTACGACAAACCAGCTGCGCTGGACGGTCTGGGGCGTGGGGAGCGTCGTGCTCATGAATCACCAGGGAGATCTAGGGTGCCCGCTCTGGGGGGACCCGGGAGAGGAGCCGGGCAGTGCTCGAAGCGTGCTCGAAGCGTGGTCGGACCGACCGGGACCCCGCGCTCTTAGTGCCCCGGTGGTGGCATGTCAAGGCGACGCAGCCGCCATAGATGCCCCCTCACGAGCGAGGCCCCAGCGCCGAGGATCCGCCGCGAGCTCCCCTGCGATGAAGTCGAGAGCAGCGGTGCCTTCGAGGCCACTCGGCACGAGCCTCTCCTTCGGCTCGGGCGCGAGCAAGGCCGCCAGTCGTGCCTGCTGCTGGGCATCCATTTCGGGCCAGGGCTCGGGCACCAGAACCTCCCAGGGAACGTCGCGATCCCGCCAGCCACCATGAGCCGCCCACTCCCATGGGTCCACGCTCTCCATGGTGGACATGACCTCGGAGATGGCTGCGTCACCCGAGTCCGCCGCCCAGCTGGCCCGAAGTCGGTAGATCGCGGGGTTCCAGGGCTGCTGCGCGAGCGCGAGATCACTGAATGCCCATGCCGCTTCCGTGTCGCCAGCTTCCCAGCTCGCACGGCCCCTCAACACATGAGCCTCCGGGCCGTCTAGATCCTCCAGCTCCCTGAGCCCGTCGGTCGTCAGCCCCAGCGCGAGTCGGAGTGCCGCCTTCACAAGGCGAAGCTCCGCGCCTGCCCCCTCCACTTCTTCGAGCGCTGCGAGCAGCTGCTCGCCTTCTGACAGGTCTCCCATGAGCAAGGCCGCCCAGGCCCCTTGTTGGGCCCGAACTGGTCCAGGTGCCTCGGCGAGAGCAGCCGCGAAGCCCTGTCCTGGCGCCTCCCCGTCCTGGAGTCGAATCTGCCCTGCGTGAAGCATGAAGCCTCCCGCCCCGTAGGCAGCCAAGGCCCCTTCCTTGTCGCCGAGCTGGTCGTTCAGCCTGCCCAGGAGTCGGTGCCAGCTGGGACTCCCCTCCCCCTCCCGAATCCTCAGGCAGCGCTCCAGCACCTCTGAGGCTTGCCAAGGGCGCCCCGCCACGCCGAGCTGGCGCCCAGCCACGGTACATGCAGCTCGGTCGCCCGGGTCGAGGGCCAGCACCGCCTGAGCCGCCTCGAGGGTGGGACGATCGAGGCGGGAGAGGGCCTCGAGACGCGCCTGGTGCGCAGCCAGGGTTGCAGGCCCCTCGCCGATGACCGTCAGGGCAGAGTTGGGGTCGTCGGCGCGCAGCCGGCGCCACGCGCGGGCTGCCGGGAGAAGGCGATGGCTGGGGCGGGTTCGGCCCACGGCCTCGATGACCCCGTCCAGGACGTCGTCGTCGAGGATCTCCGGGGGCGGACGGCGACCGGCGAGGATCGCCAACTGCAGGAGTGCGTCCACGTCGT
>JAERSX010000860.1 GCA_016845285.1 Deltaproteobacteria bacterium
CTCCACAGCTGCTTCGATCGATCGTGGCGTCTCCTCGCCCTCCCAGAGCGGGCCACCCTTGCTCAGCTCAGTGTCTTTGCCGGCCCCTTCACCGCTGAGCAGGCCGAAGGCATCGTCTCGGTGGAGCGATGGTCGTCCGCCCCAGCGGTGCGGCAGATCCTCCACCTCCTCGTCAGCCAGTCCCTCGTGTCCAAGCTCGACGTGCAGACGACCACCCGGTACCAGCTGCTTCGGCCCGTTCGCGACTGGGCGGCAAGCAAGCTCGACACCTTGCCCACGACCTCCAGAGAGCTCGTGCTGGAGACGGTACAGGTCGACCTCGAGACGGGGGTCCTGACCCCATCCTCCGAGCAACGCCTCAGCGAGAAGGAGCGACTGCTGCTGCGGTACCTGGCGGCTCACCCGGATCAGGTCGTGTCCCGTGAGACCTTGCTCCGAGAGGTCTGGGGCTACACGGCAGCCGTCGTCTCGCGAACCATCGACACGACGATGCAGACCCTGCGCAAGAAGGTCGATGGCGGAAGCTGGAGTCACCTCCAGACGGTCCGTGGTCAAGGCTACCGATTCACCGACCAGCCCAACACCGATGCTGCGCGCCTGGCAGTCGAGATTCGACATGGGCAATGGCACGTAGAGCAGGCCCAGGCGCTCTGGAGTCCCTCCCACTTCTCCTCCGAGCTCCGCAAATTCCAGAAACAGCACAAGTCCGACATCATGCTGGCCATCCATCGAGCCATCCAGCGCGGCGATGCCCACACCCTCGAAGAGCTCTTCCGAAAGGGCCTCAACACCGCCGCCAACAAGGGACTCGAGCTGGCCGATGCCCTGGCGACACTGTGTGACACATCCAACTCGGCCACCCGCAAGGTGCTCGTCGATGCCTACCTGACCGCCGAAGCCAACGACCGTGTCCTCGAGTGGTCGAGAGACATTCCCGAGGACTGGCCGCTCATGGACCGATACTCCATTCACTTCGTCCGAGGCAGCGTCCTGGCCGACGTGGGCGACCTCGAGAGCGGCCAGGCACTCCTCTATTCACTCCTCGAGCTCGACATCCCTCCCGCCTACGCCTGGGTCAATGTCCACACGCAAGGCGAGATCGCGAAGACCGAGTACCGGGGCGGCAACATCGAGCGAGCCCACCTGGTCCTGCACAATCCAGACCATCCCTTTGCCTCGCGGCCCGACCTGGTCTTCTCCAACAGCAATGCACTCCTCGTACACACCAACCTGCTCTGCATGCAGGGTGGCTTCACCGAGGCGGCAGAGCTCCTGCAGCTTCGGATTCAACGGGCACGCGAGGCCCACGCCACCCACTCTACGGCAGTGCTCCTTGGACAGCTGGGAGCCCTGCAGATGGGGGAGGCCCGACACGAATGCGACGACCTCGTCTACAGAATGGCCAAGTCGAACCTGGAGGAGGCGCTCACCCTGTTGTTGGACCTCCAGATGTCCGTGTATTGGTCTCTGAAGTTGAGTGAGCTCGCGCAGCTCTACATCGATGGGGAGGAAGCAGAGCTGGCGGCCCCCCTGCTGAGCCGCGCGGAGGAGGCCGTGAGCATCTATGAGTCATTTCCCATCGTCAAGAATGCGGTGGCTCAAGCCCGCTGCAGCTGGGCGCTGAGCTGTGGCCGGCTGGATGTGGCGCGCCACGCCTTGGGGCGCATGGCCTACTTCCTCGAACAGTCCTACACGTGGGCCGACGAGGTCCGCGGACATCTCCTCAGCGCCGACTACCTGGCGCGCGTCGGCCAGCCCCAAGACGCAACCCGGCGGCTGCAGCAAGCCGAAGACCTGCTGGACAAGCTGGGCTGTCATCCGAGCTATGTCCCGAGGCGCGACCTGCAGAGACTGCGGGGGCGGCTCCTGGGAGCGGACTCCCCCAACCACGCCTGAGCTTCGGGGGCGTGTCCTCGCCCTGGACGAAGACACCAGCCAGACCAGCCTCTACGAAGGAGTCTCGGTCACCGCATCCTCAGGCGATGGAGCCCCTTCCTCGGGCACCTCCTCGACCCAGTACTTCTCGTAGTACTCGCGGTTGCCAATGTCGTAGTAGCCCTTGTCGGTGATCCACTTCTCGGCCTCCGCCGCGGAGGCATGCTCCGGCCCCAAGGTGAGGGGCTCGTCGGTGGCCGAGGTGTCTGGGTAGGTGCTGCCTTGTTTCGACCAAACCTGATACTTCTTCATGTCGCCGAGCCTGCCATGACTGGCCTCGTGGGCACAACGAAGCACCACCCACGAGGGCCGCTCAGCCAGGTCACCGGATGCAGTCGAGGTTCTCGTCATCGACCTCACAGCCTTCGCTGGGAAGCACCGTGTGCTCGTCCACAGAGCCGGAGATCTCGGCGTAGCCGAAGCTGAAGTCGTCGAAGCGTGCGCCCTCGAGCTCCGCGTCGACGAGGTTGCCGAAGTAGAGCTCGGCGCCCGAGAGATCGGCGCCCTTCAGGTTCCAGCCGTCCAGGTCGGGGTAGTTGTGGTCGCCCTCGCCGATGTCCTGCCAGGCCAGCGAGGCACACTCGCCGTCGCCGGTCTCGCGCACGAACTCCACCGACCTTGGGTTGGTGCCTTCCACGCCGGCCTCGTCCAGACAGGTGCCCGACTCGGCGTCGTAGGTGAACACAGGCTCCACGTCCTCGGTCCAGCAGGACATGACCATCTCGCAGCAGGGCGGGGCCGCGGGATCGGTCGTGGCGTTGTCCAGGCCCATGAGGCAGGCGCTGAAGAGCTGGCCCTCGGCCGTCTCCTCGGCCCAGCCCCACAGCGAGGTGTTGCCGAAGCGCATGTCGAAGCCTTGGTCGTAGAACTCGATGGTGGCGTCATCGTGGATGAGGGTCGTCGACTGGAGGCCCAGCTCCGCGCCGGTGTCGGCGTGGACCGGACCGGCCTCGGCGACGAGCGTCGTGGTGGTGCCGTCCGCGGGCAGGGGCACGTCGAGGCGAAGGCTCCAGGCCTGCCCGTCCTCGTTGGAGTACGCGGGCGTCGCACAGGTCAGCGCGGGCCCATCCGAGGTGCCCGGGGTCACCGGAGCGACGGGCACGACCTCGGTGTGACCCGCGTCGATGCCGGGAGCGAGGAGCGCCGGAGCGTCGTCTTCAGGGGTGCTGGCATCACCATCGACGCTCTGTGCGGGGTCGCATCCCATGGACAGGGCGGCGAAGAGCACGATGGAGAGCGGGGACGACAGGTGCTTGTTGGACATCGGATCCTCCGGGGCTTTGCTCATCGGGGGCCGACCATCATGGTGGGCTCCAGCTGAGTGAGCACAATGAAGCCGCAGATCAGTGTTTAGTGAATCGGTATTCTCAAAATGATTTTATTCGTATATGATTGATAATATGCTGCCTGACCTCGAGAGCCTGCGCTGCTTCGAAGCGGCGGCCACCCATCTCAACTTCCGCGCAGCGGCCAACGCTGTCGGGCTCTCACCGGCGGCGTTCAGCGACCGGATCCGGCGCCTGGAGGAGTCGCTCGGCGTTCGCCTCTTCGCTCGAACCACCCGGCGGGTGCAGCTCGCCCCAGGCGGAGAGCGGTTGCTGTCGCAGGCCCGAAGAGCGCTGACAGAGGCACAGCGCTGCGTGGACATGGTCCAGGAGGGAAGCCCTGCACCCTTCGAGTTGACCATCGGGACACGGTTCGAGCTGGGCATGAGCTGGGTGCTTCCGGCGATCGCAGACCTCGAGCGGATCCGCCCCGAGCAGAAGCTCCACCTGTACTTCAGCGAGGGGCCCGCCATCATGGAGGGGCTGCTGCGGGGTCAGATCGATGCGGTGATCGGCAGCATGCGCCTGGCCTCTCCCCGGCTGACCACGGTCCCCCTTCACGAGGAGCGCTACACCTTCGTGGCCAGCCCAGACCTGCTCGCGCGCCACCCCCTCACCGAGCCAGGTCATGCCGACGCTCACACGCTCATCGACACCAACCCGAGCCTCCCGCTGTTCCGATACTGGCAAGACCAGGCACCCGTCGATCCTCCCTGGCAGTTTCGAAGGCACCGGTACATGGGCGCCATCGCCGCGATTCGGTCGCGCGTCCTCGACGGTACGGGTGTGGGTGTGCTGCCTGAGTACTTCATCAGAGGAGATCTCGAGAGCGGTCGCCTGGTTCGGGTGCTCACCGAGGTGGAGCCTCGAACGGATTGGTTTCGGCTGGTGTGGCGAGAGGGCCACATGCGCTCGGCAGATCTGGAAGCACTCGGTCAGTTCTTGCGGAAGCGTCCCCTGACCTGACCCGGTCGGCTGCCGTCGCCACGTCCGCGAAGCGCGAGCGCTGCGGCTCGACTCCCCGAGAGCCTGCGATCGACCATAGTATGCTGCCTTCGCCACTGCTGAAGCAGCACAGGGCCCACCACACCCACGGTGTTCAGTTGGGCTGGACCCGCAGGCACTGAGCAACGGGTCGCCGATCACCGAAACACCTGACGGACCAGATGACGACACTCCTGCTCACACTCTTCTCCTTGAGCTCGGCCCATGCAGAGGAGTTCGTCTGGATCGAAGGCGAAGACGCCGACAGCAGCGCCTTCAACCAACACAGCTGGTACTGCTGTAGCGGCCTTCGCACGGAGCTGTTGAGCCCGGGCTCGCCCGACGACCCGGACGACCCCGGCGACGGGCTGGCCCACTACGACAACGACGGCAGCGACGGCAGCGTGACCGCGTCCTACAGCTTCGAGGTCAGCGAGGGCGGCAGCTACGACCTGTGGATCCGGGCCGGCTGCTACCGCGTGGGCCTGGCCGTCTCGGTGGACGGCGGCGAGAGCCAGTCCCTCGAC
>JAERSX010000861.1 GCA_016845285.1 Deltaproteobacteria bacterium
GTCCTACACGCGGCCCTCCGTGATCCCGAGCGGGGCTACGGTCTCCACAAGGTGGTGCTCGCGGCCGAAGCCGAAGATCACCTCGTGAGCGTGGCCAACGGCGATGCACGGGCCGCACTCAACGCGCTGGAGTTGGCCGTCGAGACCACCCAAGCGGACGCACGCGGCGAGCGACACCTCGACCTGGCCGTGGCCGAAGAGAGCATCCAGCGTCGTGCCGTGCTCTACGACAAGGAAGGCGACGCCCACTTCGACACCATCAGCGCCTTCATCAAGAGCGTGCGCGGCTCCGACCCCGACGCTGCGCTCTACTGGCTGAGCCGCATGGTCTACGCCGGTGAAGATCCTCGCTACATCTTCCGTCGCCTCATCATCCTCGCGAGCGAGGACATCGGGCTGGCCGATCCACAGGCGGTGAGCGTGGTGATGTCCTGTGCCCAGGCCTTCGACCGCATCGGCATGCCCGAGGGCCGCTTCCCCCTGGCCCAGGCCACGCTGTACCTGTCCAACACAGCCAAGTCGAACAGCACCATGGCGTTCTTCGACGCGCTGAAGGCCGTGGCCGACGAGGCCCAGGGAGACGTGCCCAACCACCTCAAGGACGGCGCCCGCGACAAGGAAGGCTTCGGCCACGGCGAGGGCTACGTCTACCCCCACGCCTACCGCGACCACTGGGTGGCGCAGCAGTACCTCCCGGCAGCCCTCCGGGGGCGCGTCTTCTACACCCCCAGCGACCAGGGCTGGGAGGGCGAGGTAGGACCGGTCCTGGCGCGTCGCCGGGAGAGCCAGCTCGCTGCCATGATCGAGGGAGCCGGCCTCGCCAGCACCGAGCAGCTCACCACGGGGCCCACCGACCGGCGTCTCGAGCGGTGGCTACAGCGTACGGCCTCGAACGCGGGGGAGCGGCTGGCCACCCTGCGGGAGGCGGTCTTCGCACACGGGGTGCCCGCGCTCCAGCGCCACCACCTCGTGCTCGACCTCGCAGCTCGTACCGGGTTGCTCACCTGGGAGGCGCTGCGCCACGTGCCAGAGGGCGGGGTCTGGTCTTGGTGTGCCACCGAAGACCGGGCCGGTGCGCTGCGTGGGCTGGCCTCCCGCTTGCCCGCCCTCCAGCAGCCCAAGGTCATCTGGGGTGACCTGATCGCCGGTGTGGGCGAGGTCCGTTTCGATCGCATCGTCGGTCGGGACCTGCTCGTCCGATCCGAAGACCCGACGGCGCTGCTCGCCAGCCTGCCGGACCTTCTGTTGCCCGACGGCAGGCTGGTGCTCGTCGAGAGCCTGGTGCGGCACACCCAGAGGCTCAGCGAGCTCGTGCCTGCCGACTCCCTCCCCGACGGACACCATGCCGCCTGGGCCCTCGCCGAAGACGCCGTCTACAGCGATCCGGAGGACGCCCTGTGCAGCTGGGACGCAGCCTCTCTCGAAGCCCATCTGGTGGATGCCGGCTTCGAGGTGGAGACGCTGTTCGTGGACACCGAGCACACCGTCCAGGTCAGCGAGGCCGTGCTCGCCCGTTGGTTCGAGGATCGGCCCGGCAGCTATGGGCAACGTCTCGGCGCGTACCTCGAAGAAGCCGAGCTGCCCTCCCTCCGCCAAGCTCTCGCGCTCTCTCTGCGCGACACGGAAGTGCGATGGAGGGGACGAAGCCTACGGCTGCTGGGTCGGGTCTCCTGAAGGCTGGTCATCGAGTGGCCGCCACCCCAGGGCCTCGATCATGCCGTGAAACACGACGTGCTGGTCCATCACGCCACCGAAGATGGTGGAGCCGGCCCCTGTTGCGTAGAGCGGCACGTCCTCGAGGGAGTGGCTGGCATGATCGGAGGGGACACCCGCACGCTGGAGGTAGTCCGGATCGGTCACGACCTCCTCGGTGAGGGCGGTCCAGCCGCCATCCGGCTCGATTCCGCCGGGGCCATTCACGTAGGCCACGGTCGTGTAGGGCTGGTCGTTCTTGTCGGTGGCGGGCTCTTCGGACCGGCTTCCGTCCCGATCGGCCTCGTGAACCAGGCCGAGGATTGGATTTCCACGGACTGGATGCCCCTGCGTTGCGAAGGCGTGGCCGTGATCCGCCGTGACGAGCACAAGGGTGTCCGCAAGGTCCACCTCGGAGAGCACGTGGGCGACGGCATCGGAGAAATGGATGGTCTCGTCCAGGGCGCGCGAGGCGTTGCCGAAGTGGTGGGCGTGATCGATGCGTCCCCCCTCGACCATCAGCACGAAGCCATCGGGGTCCGTCTTCAGGATGGACAAGGCTGCGGCCGTCATCTCGACCAAGGTGGGCTCCACCGACGCATCGGTGTGGTCGAACTCGAAGGGCATGTGGCTCGGGCTGAACAGGCCCAGGAGGTGACGGGTGGCCCCCGGCTGGATGCCCTTGAGGGTGGTCCGGTCCCACACCACCGCCGCACCTGGCTGGGCCGCCCACGCCTGCGTCAGGTCCTCACCACCGGTCCTCCGGCCCTGCCAACGCTCGGCATCCTCACCCTCCGGAATGGGACGACTCGGCGGTGTGGCGCCCGCCGGAAGGAAGCTGCCCCAGCCGCCACCGAGGACCACCTCGAGGCCGTCTCCCGCATCCACGGTCACGAGCTGCTTCGCCACATCTACGCAGTCACTGCCCTCCGGGAGACGCCCATCGGACTCGTAGCCACGGGAGGGACTGTGGGCGTAGGTGGCCGCAGGCGTCGCATGTGTGATGCGGGTGTTGCTCACGATTCCGGTGGCGCGCCCCTGGGCGTCGGCGAGCTCGAACAGGGTGGTGGTCATGGCTGCGTCGAGGCCCTCACAGCCCTGGCCACCCACGTCCTCCCGCACGCTGAGCGTCCCGATGTTGGCCTTTACCCCTGTCATAAGGGCGGACATCGTCCCGGCCGAGTCTGGGATCTGGTAGTCGGCGTTGTAGGTCTTCACCAGAGCGAGATGCGGAAAGCGCTCAAAGCTCAGGGCGTGTCCCTCGCCGAGCTCACCGTTCCGCTGGCCCGCCAGCACCCTGGCGGCTGCCACCGTGCTGGCGTTCATCCCGTCCCCCACGAACAGGACCAGGTTCTTGGCTCGCTCAGGTGG
>JAERSX010000862.1 GCA_016845285.1 Deltaproteobacteria bacterium
GGCACCTGGGGTCAGATCTGCCAGCGCATCATCGCGGCCTTGCCCCCACAGGTGCACGTGAGCTTCGACGTCGGTGGCCTCGATCCCACCTTGTGCCCGCGGGGTGGCGCCGCGGTGCCTGGCGGCCTGTCCTTCCACCAGGTGCAGGTGCTCCTGGCGGCGCTGTCTGCGCAGCGGGAGGTGGTGGGCGTCGATCTCGTCGAGGTCTCTTGTGGACGGGACTGGCGCGCGGGACGGCCCGATCCGTTTCGCGACTGGGACGCCCTCGTGGGCGCCCGGCTCCTCTACAAGCTCGCGGGATGTGCGCTACGCGGCCGAGAGCGCATTCACGCCGAGGAAGTGCCATGAGCGAGACTCCCGCCGTAGCAGGTGACCTGCTCGGTTCCATCGACCTGGGCTCCAACAGCTTCCACATGATGATCGTGCGGGTCGACGGCGGTGAGCTGCAGGTCGTCGATCGCCTCCGCGAGCGGGTCCGCCTGGCTGCTGGACTCGACGAGAGCGGACGGCTCACCAAGGAAGCCCAGGCCAAGGCTCTGGCCTGTCTGGAGCGCTTCGGCGAGCGGGTGCGCGATCTTCCTCGGGGGACGGTGCGGGCCGTGGGCACCAACACCCTGCGGCAGGCGCGCAACGGGTTCACCTTCCTGGTGCGCGCCAGCAAGGCCCTGGGACATCCCATCGAGGTCATCAGCGGTCAGGAGGAGGCGCGCCTCATCTACCTCGGCGTGAGCCGCACCATGGCGCCCTCGCCGGGTCGACGTCTGGTGGTCGACATCGGCGGTGGCAGCACCGAGTGCATCGTGGGCCAGGGCTCGACCCCCGACGCCAAGTCCAGCCTGCACATGGGCTGTGTGAGCTGGTCGCTCCGGTACTTCGGGAGCGGACGGATCACGCTGTCTGCCTTCGAGGCGGCCGAGCTGGCTGCGCGCGTGGAGCTTCAGCGCTTCGCTGCTCAGAGTCGGGGCCTCGACTGGACCGAGGCGGTCGGCGCTTCGGGCACCATCCGGGCCGTTGATCGCATCGCTCGGGAGAACGGCTGGAGCCCCGACGGCATCACGCCGACCGCGCTGGGCCGGCTTCGGCGGGCATTGATCTCCCAAGGGGAGGTCGGCTCGCTGCGCCTGCCGGGTCTCGCCGAGGATCGCGTGCCGGTCATCTGCGGCGGCGTGGCGTTGCTGTGCGCCATCTTCGAGGCCCTCGGCCTGGAGCGGCTCGACGTGGCACCAGGTGCCCTGCGCGAGGGCGTGTTGCACGATCTCGTCGGCCGCCTGGGTGACCACGACGTGCGCGGCCAGACCGTGCGAGCCATGCAAGAGCGCTGGTCGGTGGACACACACCAGGCGGCTCGGGTGGGCGGCATGGCCCGGCGCCTGTTCGATCAGGTGGCCACAGCCTGGGAGCTGTCGCCCCGCCATGCCCGCGTGCTCGAGTGGGCCGCTGGGCTCCACGAAGTGGGCCTGAGCATCGCGCACAGCGGCTACCACAAGCACGGCGCCTACGTGGTCCGGAACGCCGACATGGCCGGCTTCTCCGCCCGCGATCAGGCCCTGCTCAGCATGCTGATCCACTGCCACCGGCGCCGCTGGCGGCCCGAGGCGCTGGCTCTGCTGCCCCACGAGCGGCGTGCTCGAGCCGCCAGGCTGTGCCGCCTGCTGCGCCTCGCCGTGCGCCTCCATCGCAGCCGCTCCGACGTGGCCCTTCCGCCGCTCGACCTCTCGGTCACCGGGGAGGACATGGTGCTCGGCTTCCCGGAGGGCTGGCTCTCGCTCCACCCACTCACCGCCGCCGAGCTCGGCCGTGAGTCCGACTACCTCCGTCCCCACGGAATGGGCTTCGCCGCGGGCTGAGCTTCATCCTCCCTGCGCGAGACCCGGTGGTCAGTCCTCGTCGAGGGGCGAGCAGCCCTCGCCCAGCTCCACCCAGGCGTGTTGGTCATCGCACGACACCAGCGCGTCGGACAGCTCCAACGTGAAGTCCTCCGCCTCGGCGACGGAGCCGGGGGTGGAGCCCTCTTCGTAGACCGCCTCGAGCTCGCGTCCGTTGACCTCCCAGCTCAGGGTCACCTCGACGGTGCAGGCTCCCCCACAGTCGTCGACGGCCGTGTCGCTGTCGAGGGTGGCCGCGGCGGCCGAGCTGGCGTCCATGCCGGCCTGGGTCAGCACCGCGGTGTTCCGTCCCGTGGCCTGGGTGACCTCGACCTCGGGCACCACCACCACCATCCGCGTCCAGCAGATGGTGCCGCCGTCCTCGGCGCAGTCGGCGATCTGCACGGTGCGGCTGTTCACCGTGGCCACCACATCTCCGCCGCAGGCGGTGCTCAGACCGGACAGAACGGGGAGAAGCCACGGGAGGCGCAAGGTCGCTCGGAGTTCGGGGTGAGAGGACCCAGGGTAGCGTGTGGCATCCGAGGTGGGGCCCCCGGGCGCGTGCTCAGCCCCCGTTCAGCGTCGACAGGCTCCAGGCCTCCATGAAGCCGCTCACCACCACGGCCGTGCTGTCGTCGGCTTCGCCCACCTGCAGCAGCAGCTCGCTCTCGCCTGCGGTGCCCTCGGGGTCGAAGGGATCGGTCCGCAGGGTGTAGGCGTGGTCTGCGTTGGGGGCCCATGCGGCCACGAGGCCACCGCGCTGCTCCGCCAGGCCGTCGATGGGGAAGACGTTGCCGAGGTGCGCGTTGTAGATCGCCTCGCCGTCGTTGCTGAGCAGGGCCTCGGAGCCCAGGATGTTGAGGGTGTCGCCCGTCCAGCTCATGGCGTCGAGGGTGCTCCCGTCGTTCTCGCTGCGGCGGTTGAAGGCCAGCACGCGGTCGTTGGGCATGGCCCAGCCGTGGTGCGGGCGCTCGAAGAGGCTGTGGCCCGGCAGCAAGT
This sequence comes from Deltaproteobacteria bacterium, assembly GCA_016845285.1. GTDB lineage: Bacteria > Myxococcota_A > UBA796 > UBA796 > UBA2385 > BH17. Next base: position 2,865 of record JAERSX010000862.1, read on the forward strand.
CCTTGCCCTCCACCGACGCAGCCTCGGTGAAGTTCGTGAAGGTCGAGGTCAGCTGGCCGTCGGCGTCGAAGGTGAGGATGCCGGGGTCGACCCCGGGCAGGCTCACGGCGATGAGCCCCGTGGCCCGGTCCACCGACACGCCGTTGGCGTAGCCGTAGGACACCACGTCGCCCTCGTAGAGGCCGCTGCCCGACAGGCCGGACATCTTCTGTGCGTCGGGAAGGCCCAGGTAGTCCATGGAGCGCCAGAGCACCTCGCTCGTGCCGGCCTCCAGGTCGAAGCGGACCAGGGTGTCGGTGAGCAGGGTCATGCCCTCGTGCTCGGTGAGCTCCCAGCCCAGGCCGAGCAGCCGACCCTCGGCGTCCATGGTCATGCCGTGATGCAGGGCGTGATCGAGGGTGATGGTCTCCATGTCACCGGTGGGGCGGAGCACCCGCACGGTGGCCATCTCCTCGATGGTGTCGCTCGGCAGGAGCACGTACAGACGCTCGCCGTCGGGGTCCAGGGCGAGGCCCTTGACCAGCTCATGGTTGTCGAGGTCGTGGCG
>JAERSX010000863.1 GCA_016845285.1 Deltaproteobacteria bacterium
GGCCGGGAGGGGTGCGTCTGGCGTGGGCGGGGAACGCGCTGGGGCCTCCCGAAGCGTTCCACTACAGGCCTCGAAGACACCTGAGTGACACGACCGAGGCCATCCAAAGCAGCGACAACCACGAGGACCCGCCAGGCCCTACTCTGGCTGGGTGCTTCATGTTTCCTACCCGCGGCCGACGCAGGATCTGGAGGCTGCTCGCCTGGCGCCCACAACTACCCCAGCTCCTCCGCCTCCTCGACGCTTGGTGACCAAGGCCCGGACCTCGGCAATGGGGTCGGCGTCCGGGCGAACCTCTCCACCTCCAACGCCACACGGACCCACAATGCCGCTGCCAATCGATGACGCCGCGCCGGCCAGAGCCGGGCCCGGAGAGGATCGCTTCGCGGAGACCAATGCCTTCAAGCACACGAGGAGAGACTGCTATGCGCTTGTTTAGGGACCAGTGTGTTCTTGACGGGGGCGTTGCCCCGTACCGCTCGCGGAGCTCGCTCCCCCGGCCGACCAAGGGCACCCGGTACCTCGTGGGCTGAAGTCGCTCGCACGTCGGGTCCGTGCGGCCGGTAGGATGGGCGGCGTGCACCATGCCCCCGTACACCCCGTCTTCATCGCGGTCCTCGCCGCATGCAGCGGTCCCGAGGGCGCGACGTCTCCCGTGGACACCGGCGCAGCGCCCGACATCGCCAACCACCTCGACGGCACCGCAGCTGACGACGCGATGGAGCGGAACGTTGCCGAGACCTTCGCTGCCGTGGACGCCGCCATGGCCGTGGGCATTCCCGACCCACGCACGGCCTCCGAGGCCGCTCTGGCCATACTCGAGCTGGGCGACGACGGGACCTGCCCCAGCAGCACGCTCTCCGAGCAGGGCGGTAGCTTCGAGTGCACCGCCACCACGGGCTACGCCTTCTCGGGCTTCTTCTCCCTCATGGAGCTCGAAGAACCCAACGGCCAGGCCGAGGTCTTCAGCGCCGACTTCCTCGTCATCGACCCCGCTGGCGAGACCTTCCACGCCGGAGGTCGCGCGAGTCTGGGCCAGACAACCGGTGGCAGCTGGTACGCCAACCTGACGGGCTCCTGGGTGTACCCGGTGGCCGAGGGTTGGCTCGAAGACGGCGCCAGCAGCAACCTGACCGCTGAAGGGACGTCGACGGGCCCCATCCTCACAGGCTCGGCGAGATGGGCGGACGCGAGCTTGAACTTCCATCAAGTGGGGGCCGAGGAGAGCTGCGGAGACGGGGTGTCGGGCTCCCTGGATGTGCGGGACCCCGGCGGCGGCTGGCTCGGCCTGGACCTCGAAGACTGCACCCCGTGCGGAGTGCTCCAAGACGCCGCCGGCGAGGCTCTCGGAGAGGGCTGCCTGGACGCGCTGCCCGACGCCCTGGTCGCTCTTGATGAGCGCCTCTCGCAATGAGAGCCCCTTCCCTCGCCATGGCTGGGCTCGCTCTCGTGGGCTCCTGCACCACCGAGCCTCCGCCCCCATACGGCGACGCCCCGCCTCAGGCGCAGGTGGAGCATCGCCAGGACCTCGACGCACCACGCCTGCTTCGCCGCATGAGCCTCGACCTGCGCGGTGTGCTGCCCAGCGTCGAAGAGCTCGACGCCGTCGAGGCCGATCCCGCCCTCGTGGCCGACCTTCGCGACACCTGGCTGGACGATCCTCTCCTCGAAGAACGCCTCGTTCACCTCCTGGCCGAACGCTGGCACACCCGCACCGATGCCTTCGACATCGAGCACTACGACTACGGCTTCGAAGATCACGAGGCCTACGCCTGGTACCGCTCCGTGGGCGAGGAGCCCCTCCGCCTCATGGCCAGGGTCGTGGTGGAGGACCGTTCCTGGACGGAGGTGGTCACCGCCGACACCACCGTGGCCAACGAACTCCTCGGCGCCCACTGGCCCCTGGACTACCCCGAGGGCGAGACCGGCTGGCAGGAGGTCGCCTACACCGACGGTCGCCCAGCTGCCGGCGTCTTGGCCACCAACGGCCTGTGGTGGCGCTACTCGACCAGCGCCTTCAACCAGAACCGAGGGCGCGCTGCCGCCATGACGCGCCTGCTCATCTGCGAGGACGTGCTCTCGCGGCCCGTGTCCTTCGCCGACGCGCCCAACCTGCTCTCCGACGAAGGGGCCGCCGAGGCCATTGCCACCGAGCCCGCCTGTGTCTCCTGCCACGCCACCCTCGAGCCCATCGCCGCCACCCTCTACGGCTTCTTCCCGCTGGAGCAGTACAACGTGGCCGAGGCCGACACCTACCACCCCGAGCGAGAGCTTCAGGGTGAGGCCGACCTCGGCGTGACCCGCGCCTGGTACGGCACGCCGGTGGATGGCCTCGGCGAGCTGGGTCAGGTCATCGCAGAAGACCCCCGCTTCGCTCGCTGTGCCGCCGAGAGCTTCGCCGCCGCCCTGTGGCGACGTGAGGTGGCTCTCGATGAGCAGGCCCACATCGACGCCCTTCGCGACGAGCTGGTGCTCGCTGACGGCCGCATCAAGCCCCTGCTACGCGCCATCACCCAGACTCCCGCCTACCGGGCGGGCTCGCTCTCAGACGACGCTCCCGCCGACCTCTTGGACCGGGAACGAACCATCCGCCTGCTCCCTCCCGATGTGCTCCGATCCTCGCTGGAGGCACTCACGGGCTTCCGCTGGACCACAGGCGACGTGCCCCTTCTCGACGAAGACAGCGACGGCGTGAGGATCCTCGCAGGTGGCGTGGACGGGGAGGAGGTTCAGACTCCGCAGGAAGAACCCGGCCTCACCTGGGCCCTGGTGGGCGCGGAGCTGGCGGAAGGCGCGGCCGCTCACGCCGTGCAGACCGAGCTCGTGGCCGAGGAGCCCGGCGTCCAGCTCTTCGCAGGCCTCACCCTCGATGATCGCCCTGGCGATACGCCCTTCGATGGGACCCTCGAGCAGCTGATCTGGCAGACCACCGCCACCCGCCCGGATGCCCAGCGGCTCGATGAACTCCACCAGCTCTGGCTCGCCATGGAGGCTGACGCCGGCGCCGCGGAAGCTTGGACGGCACTTCTCACCCTCCTGCTGCGGGACCCCGAGATGGTGACCACATGAGGCCGCCTCCCTCCCCGTCCAGGCGCGCACTCCTGAGAGGCCTCGGAGCTGCAAGCCTCCTTGGACCCGCCGCCCTCCATGGTCCCCAAGCACGGGCCAGCGTGTCCGCCTCCCGTCGGCGCTTCCTCTTCTTCCTCTGCCGCGGCGGCTGGGACACCACCACGGTCTTCGCTCCGCTGTTCGACAACTCCCTGGTGGACATGGAGTTCGACGCCACGGCCGCAGAGGTTGGCGGGATCTCCTTCGTGGACCACGCCGAACGCCCCGCTGTTCGCGCCTTCTTCGAGGCCAACGCCAGCCGCACGGCCGTGCTCAACGGCTTCGAGGTCCGCTCCATCACCCACGAGCGCTGCCTGCGTCTGCTCTACACCGGCGAGGGGGAGGTGGGCGCCGACGGCTGGCCAGAGATCCTCGCCGGCCACGCGGCCGACCAGCCCCTGTTGCCCCACCTCGTCCTCTCCGGTCCCAGCTTCGCCTCTCGCTATCGGTCAGGGGTGGTGCGCACGGGAACCAACGGCCAGCTCAGCGCTCTCCTCGACGGTAGCGCCCTGGATGCATCGGACCAGGCTCCGGCAGACCGCCTCTCGCAGGCCACCCGCGACCAGCTGGAGGCCGCTCTCTCAAGCCGGGTAGCAGACTGGACGGCAACCGCCCCGGCCGGCGTACCCACCTCCATGGGCGGCGCCCACATGGACGCCCTCGACCGTCTCGCCGAGCTGCGCCGGAGCAGTGCCCTCTTGGACGCCGAGCCGCTCTACCCCTTGGTCTGCGGCGAGGTCTGGGATCAGGTGGCCACCGCCCTCACCGCCCTGGAGGAGGGTCTCTCACGTTGTGTGAGCGTGACCTTCGACGGGTGGTGCGCCAACGGCTTCGACACACACGCCGGCAACGCCTTCCAGTCCGTGCACTTCGATCTCGCCTTCGAGCACCTCGTGGGCATCATGGAGGAACTCGACGCCCGACCCGGGCAGGCAGGCGGCAGCCTCGCCGACGAGACCACGGTGGTCGTGCTCAGCGAGATGGGGCGACACCCGCAGCTCAACTCCCTCGGCGGTCGAGACCACTGGACCACCACCTCAGCCATGCTCGTGGGCAGCGGAGTGGCCGGCGGGCAGGTCGTTGGGGGCTACGATGACGAGGTGGTGGGCGCGCCCAACGAGCTCTCCACCGGTGAGCTCACCAGCGGGGGCACGCGCCTGCTGTCGCGCCACCTCGGCCCCACCTTGCTCGCCCTGGGCGCTGTGGATCCCGGCGGCTTCGTGGGTGGTGGCATCGAGCCCATCGGTGCACTCCTCGACTGAGAGAGGTCTTCTAGAGCTGGTTCCAAGGGAACGATCCCCACTCTGCGCCAATCTCGACCTGCCACTGGGTTTCGGCTCCGCCGAGGAGTCCCCTCGGCACCAGAAGCGGGTCCAGCTCACCGACGCACTGCACGCGTCGGGTGGCCTCGACACCCCCGTCGACCCGATCCCGCTGCCCGAGCACGACGCCGCCGACCTCGACTACAGGCCTCCAAGACACCTGAGTGACCCGACCGAGGACATCCAAAGCAGCGACAACCACGAGGACCCGCCAGGCCCTGCGCTGGCTGGGTGCTTCATGGTGCCTACCCGCCGCAAAGCCATCGTCTACGACCGGGCAGGAGCTCCACACCGGCGCTTGCCACGAACCACCCAGGGCGCTGGTCAGTCCACCAGTAGGAAGCTGGTCCCAAGCGAGCCACGATGCCGCTTCGACAACAGCAGCAGCTCGCGCAGCGACTCGACGTTTCTCACGCGCATCCACCGCTGCCCGAACTCCGGATCATGGGATATCTGCGCCAGGAAGGTCAGCACCCGCAGTCGCTCGTGGCGGTGCTCGGCGGACGTGGCGAGCACGCAGGCGGCCCGGACGGGCTCGGTCGCGTCGGGCCAGGCGATGCCCTGCATCGAGCGCACGAGCACCAGCTTCAGGTGGTTCTCTCCAGGGACCTCGATGACGGGCACGGCGAGACCCGACACCATGACCGACACCGTGCGCTCCTCGTGTTCGAGCAGCAGCTCGGTGAAGCGCTCCGCTTCGAGACCGATGATGGGCTCCAGCGCCCTGCCGACCTGGGCAGCCACCCCTGCCAGATCCGTAGGCCCGACCTCGAGCACCACCGAGTCGCCGACCAGCTCGTCGAACTCATCGACCTCGACCCAGTCCCGCTCACGCAGCACGTCTCGCAGCTCGGCCTCGAGCCCATAGGCATCGCCGATGTCGGCGCGCGCGAAGCGGCCCACGACGTGGACGATGGCGGACTCGCGGTTCACACGGATGCGCGCGTAGAGGTGGTACCAGACGAGGCCGGCCAGCAGGAGGCCACCCGCGAGAAGGAGCGGCTGGGTCCCGAGCTGAAAGCACAGCAGCCCATAGGCCACCACGCCGAAGCCAGGAACCCAGGGGTAGCCGGGAACGCGCCACGTCGGTCGGTAGAACTCCACCCGGCTCTCACGCATCAAGATCACCGCGAGACTCACCGACATGAACAGCAGGATCTTCATGACCGAGGCGGTCTTGACCAACGTCTCCAGATCCAGGAAGACGATGGAGGCCACGATGAAGATGGAGGTGAAGGCGATGGCCGCGGTGGGCGTGCCGTACTGGGTGTTCACCTTGGCGAGGGCGCCCGGCAACAGATCGTCCCGGCTCATGGCCATGGGCACCCGGCTCGCAGCCATGATGCCGGCGTTCGCGGTGGACAAGTACGCGATCAGGGCTGCGATAGACATCGCGATGAGGCCCGGGCGGCCCATGACCC